>PLXF01000062.1 GCA_003151315.1 Parachlamydiales bacterium | reverse complement strand
AAAGCATCTCACTCTTTTAGCGCCCGTGTTATCGGCAACTTCCAGATCTGTTTCTTGTTGAATCATATTAAAGTACCTCGACTACACGCCAACGTTTCAGTTTGGAAAGGGGTCTTGTTTCCATAATACGAACAGTTTGACCGATTTGTGCTACATTGCTTTCGTCATGCGCATAAAACTTCTGTGAGCGCTCGATCACTTTTCCATATTTTGGATGTCTCATTTTGCGCGTTACTTTTACCGTGACCGTTTTATCCATTTTATTGGAGACAACGACCCCGACGTTTTCCTTGCGCTTTCCTCTATCTAGACTGCTCATGCGACCACCATCTGTTTTTGGGTCAAAATCGTTAATACGCGAGCCCTATCTTTCTTCTTCGCTTTAATCAGATGGGGCTTTTCGAGCTTACGGTTGAAGGCGAGCTCATTGCGCAGTTCGAATATTTCTCGATCGAGCTCTCGGGCCATCGCATGTAACTCGTCGACGGATTGATCTTTTAGATCTCTCTTTTTAGCCATGTTATACTCTCTCCAATCGATCGACAAACTTAGTTTTAACAGGAAGCTTGGCAGCAGCTAATCGGAGTGCCTGCTGAGCCTCTTCTCGGGTTACTCCCCCCACTTCAAACAAAACACGTCCCGGTCTGACAACAGCCACATAGTGGTCTGGTGCGCCTTTACCAGTACCCATTCGGGTCTCTGCAGGCTTTTTCGAAACGGGCTTGTCTGGGAAAATGCGGATCCAAACTTGACCTTTACGGCTGAAGTGGCGGCTGATCGTTACGCGGCAAGCTTCAATTTGCTGAGCTGTAATCCAGCCCCGATCCATTGTCTGCATGCCAAATTCGCCGAATTCAACAAAATTACCCCCTTTTGAGAGGCCGGCCATTTTTCCTTTTTGCTGCTTTCTATGCTTTGTACGCTTTGGGCCAAGTGCCATAACAATTAACCTCCCACTGCAGCTTTAGGAGCGACCAAAACATCATCGCCACGATTAATCCACACTTTCACGCCGATTGAACCATAAGTTGTCTCTGCACGGCCATGGGCGTAATCAATATCTGCTCGGATCGTATGCAAAGGAATTCGTCCCTCTTTATACCATTCAACACGAGCGATTTCAGCTCCACCAATACGGCCGGAGACCTGAACTTTGATCCCTGCAGCGCCTGCATCCATCGAGGTCTGCATAGCTTTTTTCAAAATGCGGCGGAACGGGATACGTCTTTCTAATTGCTTAGCAATCGCATCGGCTACGAGTTTCGCATCGAGGTCAGGTCGTTTAATCTCTTCAACTTCGATCCATACTTCTTTACCGGTCAATTTCCTCAAATCGTTTTTAAGGATATCGATCTCGACGCCTTTCTTCCCGATAACGAGTCCAGGACGCGATGTCATAATTGTGACTTCGACTTTCCCGCTCATTCTCTTGATCTGAAAGCGCGACGCGCCTTGGCAGGCGGGCTTCGTGACCAGATAATCTCGGATTTTCTTATCTTCGCCGATAATAGTTCCAAACTCTTGCTTATTGGCAAACCAGGTTGAGAGCCACTTTTTGCGGCGCACCAGGCGAAAACCAATGGGTGATACTTTTTGTCCCATATTTTATTTCTCCCCGGTCGTAACGACGATCGTAAAATGGCTTGTCCGCTTGTTTACAGGTACGGATGATCCGCGGCTTCTCGGTTTTGCTCTGCGCAAAATGGGACCTGGATCGACCCGCACTTCGTGGACCTTTAAATTCTCTCTGCGAGCATCAAATTGCGTTTCGGCATTAGCGACTGCGCTATCGAGAGTCTTTTTAAGGAGGCGTCCGCCGCGTAGCTTGCTATACATCAGCTGGAGCGTAGCATTTTCTACGGAAAGGCCTCTGATCAAGTCGGCTGCATAGCGAGCCTTGCGGGGCGATATGCGCACGTATTTCGTAATAGCTCTAGCAAATTCCATTATCCACCTGCCGATGTTGCTTGCGATGAAGCTGCTGATTTTTTAGGATGGCCCTTAAATGTACGTGTGGGGGAAAACTCTCCCAAACGATGGCCAACCATGTTCTCCGACACATAGACGGTGATAAACTTCTTCCCATTATGGACGTCGAAGCTATGTCCGACCATGTCGGGGATAATCATGGAGCGGCGCGACCAAGTCTTTATGACCTTTTTCGCACCCTCTTTATTTTGCTTCTCGACTTTTGCCATCAGATGGTGGTCGACAAAAGGGCCCTTCTTTAGAGATCTTCCCATGAGATTACCTTCGTTCCTTTACAACCCATTTTCTCGTTTTTTTCTTTGAGCGCGTTCTATAACCTTTAGCAAATTGAGCCCAGGGGGACTGGGGAATATTGCCTTTGCTTCGCCCTTCGCCGCCGCCCATCGGGTGGTCGACCGGGTTCATCGCAACGCCTCTAACTGTAGGACGGATACCGAGCCAGCGTGATCTTCCCGCTTTCCCAATAACCCGGAGGTTGTGTTCGGCATTCGATAACGCGCCGAACGTCGCGCGGCAATTTTCATTGATCAATCGCACTTCGCCAGACGGCATACGGAGAGTTGCATAACCGTTGCCGCGAGCTAATAGCTGAGCAGAAAGACCCGCTGAACGGACTAGCTGCCCCCCTTTACCGGGCTTTAATTCAACGTTATGGATCACAGAGCCGAGCGGCATGGATTTTAATTTCATGCAGCAACCAATTTGGAACGGAGGCTCGTCGCTTGTCGAAACTGTAGCGCCTACTTTCAATCCCTGGGGAGCCAGAATAAATCGCTTTTCCCCATCATGGTAATTAACCAAGGCGATGTGAGCTGAACGGTTTGGGTCGTATTCAATCGACGCCACTGTCGCCGGAATGTTTTCCTTATCCCGCTTGAAATCGATCACGCGGAACATTTTTTTATGCCCTCCGCCCTTATGACGGCAGGTGATGTGGCCATTATGGTTTCTTCCGCTCTTCTTTGGCTTCGCCTCCAATAAATACTTAGGGGTCGGCTTGTCTGAAGGAGCTAACTCACTTTGGCTCGGCTGAACCAGCTTTCGCTGGCCGGGTGTTACAGGTCGGAATGTCTTCGGCATAGCTGGTTCCTTATACGTTCTCGTCAATCGAGTCGCCGGGGCGGAAGGTCACGATCGCTTTCTTAAAAGAAGCGGTTCGGCCCAAGTGCCCTCTCACTCGACGCTGTTTTGTAGCGCCGTTGACGGTGTTCACTGACACGACTTTAACTTTTTTCTGAGCGTAAATCTGCTCGATCGCCCAGGCGATTTGTGTTTTATTCGCTTGGGGGTACACCTCGAATACAGCTTTAGGTGATTTACAGCGGCTGAGTGAAGGATTGCTCGTCGCATGCTGGAGGTTTTCCATTACGCGGGATTTTTCAGTAACTCGCCGGCCTTTAATGATCTGATACGGATTCATAATTCTTTGCCTATCCTAATATCGACAGAAATTCATCCAACGCTGAGTCGAGAACCACAAGTTCCTGACAGCGGATTAGTTCATATCCGTTCACTTGTGGAACGACCATGTATTCTTTTTTCGGGATGTTGCGCAAGCTCTTCACGAGGTTTTCGCGAATCACTGCAGCGCCACTCTCTCCGAGTACCAAGATTCTTCGCTCCCCAATTTGGGTCTGGTTGAAGAATTCAGCTAGTAGTTTAGTTTTTGGCTCGCGCATCGCATTTTCCTGCAAAACATGCACCCGATTTTCCTTAATTTTCTCAGCAATAATGAAACGGATCGCAGCTCTACGCTCTTTCTTATTGATCCTTACATGCTGATCGAATTTTGGCTTGGGACCAAATACAATACCGCCCCCTTTATACTGGGGAGCTGCCAAGCAACCTTGACGAGAACGTCCTTGCCCTTTTTGCGGGTGAGGCTTCTTGCCAGTGCGGTTAACCTCTTTGCGCCCTTTCGTGCTCGCCGACCACTGACGGGCGTTATTACGAATCGCCACAATGTAGTCTTTAATCATCTGCGAGTTCGCCGAAACATCGAGAAGAGCATCATCGATCTGGATTGTTCCAATTTCTGTTCCAGAGAGGTCGTATTTTTTTAGTATTGCCACAATCTACTCCTTTATCCGCGCTTCTTTGCTGGGCTAATATAAACAATTCCGCTGCGGGATCCAGGAACTGCACCCTCTACGAGGATTACATTTCCTTGCACGGCCACAACTCTTAAGTTTTGAACCGTTTTCCGGTCGCCACCCATACGAGAAGCTCTCTTCCCACCTGGGAAGCAGCGACCCGGAGTCGATCTCATACCGGTAGAACCGGCATGTCTATGAAATCCAGAACCGTGGGCAGCAGGTCCGCCAGAGAATTTATGGAGCTTCATAACCCCTTGAAATCCCTTTCCTTTGGACACGCCCTCGACATCGACAAATTTCATATCGGAAAAGACGCTAGCGTCGATCTGTTGGCCGATTTGATACTGCTCAACATTATCAATGCGCGATTCGCGCAGTACGCGGCATGGTTTTGCTTGGATCTTTGCAAACTGACCTAAGTGGGGTTTCTTTGCCCGAGCCGCTTGCGACTCAGTCATAGGAAGACCACCCAATTTGATCGAGTTGTACCCATCGGAATCTTCACGCTTAATCTGAACAACGGTATTAGGCTCAGCTAAAATCACCGTACAAACGATGAGTTTTCCCTCTTGATCGAAGACCTGAGTCATCCCTTTTTTCTGGCCAATGAATGTCAGCGACATAGGTTTTCCTTTTCAATCTCAGTATTTCATCGGATACTCAACCCAAGATACATGCACCTAGGCTAAGCTCTCTAACCAGCACACGCTGGCAGAAAATGATAAAGCTAAGAGATTAATGATTTTGAGGTTTTAGCTCAACTCTTTTCTCTAGTCCATCGCGCTTAACCCGGCGAAGGCCTTGCCTTCGGGGTTGCATACGTATCTCGGGGTCGCTCCTATATTTTAGAGCGAGGATAATTGTGTATCCGAAGGAATCATAAGCCAGTCGCAACTTTTTGGCAACAACGATTCGTTTTTCTCTATGAATACTCTCAGAGAGAAGGAAGAGAGCGCTTTCTAAATGACTTATTTTAAGATGAATATGTCTTTCTGCTTAGGAATTAGGACAGAGTGGGCAAGATCGGCGAAGCGCCGGTAAGATTTACAGGATAAACGCGATGCACCGAGTTTCCGAAGAAGAAAATCGGTTCGCGCGGATAAATAATATAGTGATTTAAAATTCTATTGATAGAATTTTAAATCACTATAAATAAGCGCTTGCGGCTCGAAGGCTACGACAAAGAGAAGGGAAAAAACAGCCCTCTCCATTTCACGTTCGCAAACAACATAAGTTTCTCCTTCAGTAGCTTAAAGTCAGTCCACCATCAATTACAACATTCACACCGTTAATGAAATCGGAGTCGGAGGAGAGGAGAAATTTCACCGATTGGGCAATTTCCAGAGGAGTCGCATGTCGTCGCAACGGAATGTTTGCTACCTCTTGTTTCATCTGCTCCTCATATTCGATCTGATTTTGATCCGCCTTTTTAGCGATTCGTTCAGCATGAAAATTCGTCAAGACGACACCCGGAGACAGCATATTCACACAAATCCCCTGAGGGCCCAATTGATGCGATAAAGCTTTAACGTAGGTGCTCCACATTCTTCTCACCACACAAACGGGGCCATGCTCAGGTAACAGTTGCACAGAGGTGGTGCCTCCAATGATGGCTATTTTACCCGGAGAGGTTAGATGCGGTAAAACCTGTTTTAAAGCTTCTAGTGGACCTGTGAATGTCGTTTGAAACAAATGGATCCACTCTTTATCGGCTTGCAACAAGCTGCTGCCAAAGGGAGGGCGTGGCGTGATTAAAACAAAACCAGAAATAGTTGCGCTTAGAGAAGCCAACGCCGTTTCAAATCCAGCAAGGGATGCTGAATTTGCATAATCGAGCTCAATAATCTCATAAATTCCCCGATATTGAGAGGTTAATTCCTCTTGAAGGGATTTCAATTTTACGACATCCCGACCCGTCAAGATTAAGTTATTGTCGCTAGCCAATTTCTTAGCAATCGCGCCTCCCAGTTCTCCCGTGGCACAAGTCACAACTATCGTTGGCAATTGTCTATCTTCCGCATGCCCTCGTACAAAAGAAAACAGGAAAATCCATAAATACAAATTCGCTAAAAAGCACCTCTTCACATCGGCTCCATTCATGGTAAACAATATTTGGAAAGATGATAGGTAAAGAGGTAAATGATCTCCAGACGAAACTTCAACCGCGAGAAGTATATACTACAATCGGTCAATAACT
>PLXF01000027.1 GCA_003151315.1 Parachlamydiales bacterium | reverse complement strand
CTTTTGTCTCCGCTATTTCAATGCAGCCGGGGCCGATTTAGAGGGGGAGGTAGGGGAAAACCACACACCAGAAACTCACCTGATCCCCGCCGTGATCCAAACAGCTTTACAGATACAACCCGAACTGGTGGTTTACGGTACCGATTTCCCCACACAAGATGGGAGCGCTATTCGGGATTATATTCACGTAAAGGATTTAGCTAGCGCTCATGTAGCCGCTCTTCAGTGGCTCTTAACCGAAAACCGATCCGAATCGGTCAATCTCGGAACAGNNGAGAGGGCTATTCTGTTCTTAAAATAATCGAAGCTGTGCAAAAATATTCCTCTCAACCTATCGCCATTAAGTTCGAAAAGAAAAGAGAGGGAGAACCTTCGGTGCTTGTCGCCAATGCCGCTAAAGCGCGTCAGTTATTACAATGGGAGCCCCAATATTCCGATCTACCCACTTTAATCGGATCCGCATGGCGCTGGCACCAATGGCTATTTGAAAATGGCCCCCTATTGCGCTCAGCGTTAGCTGCAAAACAACCTTGACAACATATACTACAATCGGCCAAGAATTGGTTTTTGAGGCGCGCCAAAACGGTCATAGATCGATGATCGGAAAAGGGGGCAGTATTAATTCCATACAGCCCCCTTTCCGATCGTCGATTTCTAGCTATTTTCGCGCACCTCAAAAGCCAATTATTGAGTCAGGAGAGGTATAAACTTCCCATGAAAACCGTTCTGATTCTCGCTTTTTTCTTCTGCGCAGTTGTTCACCTTTTTCAAGGAGTTTTATTTCCCTCCTTCACCCTGCTAGCTTTCGCCCCTTTTTTAGCCTTTGTCTCTCTGCGCAGTCCCCTCAAAACGGCCCTTTGGCTATCGCTTGCCGCCGGCCTTTGGGTTGACCTTTTTTCTGACGACCCATTTGCCCTGCACGCCCTAAATTATACCCTTGTCTCAGCCTTTTTTTACCGGCTACGCCGCCCTTTTTCTTTAGAAGAGTCCCTTTCTTTCGGCCTATATACCTCTTTCATCTCTGCCACATCGACTCTTTTACAGCTTCTCCTCCTTTTTCTTTTTGACAGAAGGGTGCCTATTAGCGGAAAATGGATTTTAATCGACCTGACCGCTATGCCAGCCGCAGACGGAATCTATGCGCTCCTTTGGATCTCAGGCCCTTTTTATCTCTTTCAGAAATTACGCTACAGATGGGTAATCTATTGGCTCAAAAACAAAAAGAATCTTTCACGAACCTAACACAAAGAGCCATCGAAGCCGCTTTAGAAGCAGGAGCTCTTTTGTTAAAGGGGTATGGCACCAATTTTTCAATCCATTCAAAAAAAGAATATCATAATTTAGTCACCGAATATGATAACGCCTCAGAAAAACTGATCATCGATTTTCTAAAGGGGCACTTTCCCGAATCGCAGTTTTTAGCGGAAGAGAGTGGAGAGAGTTCGGACAAGCGGACAGGACTTATCTGGATTATCGATCCCTTAGATGGAACCGTCAATTTCGCCCACCAGATCCCCATGTTTGCGGTAAGTATAGCGGCTGAACTAGATGGAGAGGTGATCTCCGGGGTTATTTATCAACCCATTACGGGAGAGCTTTTTGTCGCCGAAAAAGGGCAGGGGGCCTTTTTGAACGGAAAAAAACTAGCAGTCTCCCCCATTTCTGAATTAAAAAAATCGATTATCGCCACCGGGTTTCCCTACAATTTAGCAGAGAATCCGGGCCATTGCATAGAGCACTTCACCGACCTCTTAAAACAGGGCATCCCTATTCGACGAATCGGCGCCGCAACCCTCGATCTAGCTTATACAGCAGCAGGTCGCTTTGAAGGATTTTTCGAAGTGGCTTTAGGTCCATGGGACTGTGCAGCAGGAATCCTCATGGTCGAAGAAGCGGGTGGAAAAGTCTCCACATGGAAAGGGCTCCCTTTCGATTGCCGCTCTTATTCCTCTATATTTGCTTCTAATGGACAAATCCATACAGCCGGCACCGATTTATTGAGTAGATCCGTATGATTCTCGATGGAAAAAAAATAGCTGCGGAGATCCTCAGCGAAATCGGGCGGACAGTGGCCGCTATGCAAGGGCGAAAGCCTTCGATTACCTTTATTCTCGTAGGCAATCACCCCTCTTCGCAATCGTATGTCCGCGCAAAAAGAAGAGCTTGTACAGAGATCCACATCACCTCTTCTGTGATCGAGCTACCAACCACGATTGCTGAAGTTGACCTAATCTCCCAGATTGAACAGCTCAATCGAGATCCCTTTATCGACGCCATCCTTATTCAACTCCCACTCCCTCCCCATATCGATGAAAAAGAGGTGATGTCGGCCATCGATCCCACCAAAGACGTCGACGGATTTCATCCGATTAATGTCGGGAAAATGCTTCTCGGAGAAGAGGGGGGCTTCCTCCCCTGCACACCCAATGGAATACGGGTCCTATTAGAAAGGGCCGAAATCCCCGTTGAAGGGAAACATGTGGTGATCGTCGGCCGAAGCAATATCGTCGG
>PLXF01000072.1 GCA_003151315.1 Parachlamydiales bacterium | reverse complement strand
AGGAGCAGCGCTTCCTCCCGGCCCTCAAGGACCGGGTTTCCGCGCTGTCAAAAAGATGAACTTTTCGGAGTACCCATTTACGTATCTTGTAGAGCAGGCGAAATAAAGCAGGATTATGAATTCAGGGCTGATGATCACCCCTTAGAGACGGCGTATAAATGCTGGCATAAGCTTGGGATAGTCTCCCGCGTAGCGGTGGTTGCGCTCGGTGTGCTTGGTGTGATGGTTTCGGCTGTTGCGCAACATAGATAGGTATTGCTCGCAAAGAATCCTCTGCAAATTCATGGAGAGAGTTTCCTTACCTCTCCATGAATCAGCGCGGAATCATACTTTAGTTCTGGATCGTCTTTTTCTTATTGTAGATCGTTTAACTTTTATCTCACCCTTCTTAACAGATCTAGACACGCGATGTTGTGGCAGCACCCTGATCTCTATATTGCATCCTAGTAAGGTGAGATAACTTACAAGTGTGTCATTGCTGAAATCATTGATTTTTCCAGTCATGAGAGCGGATACTTTTGGAGCGCTAATCCCTAAAATTTCAGCGATCTCTTTTTGTGTAAGGCCACTTTTTCGTATAAGGCTAACAACTTCTGACATCAAATCAGATCGAGTAACCATTTCGTTGGAATCGTCTAGGCCGAGATCGGCAAAAATATTATCGGAGGTTTGATTCAAATGTCTTCGGAGTCTTCGATTTGCCTCTCGTTAGCAGAGCGCATTCCGATACCTTTACCGCAACAAGCTATGGAAATATTGGGGTTTCTTTTTCTAGAGTGGCTCATCAATTTCAATAGGCTTAAGGGAAGTGATGTCGAGGTAATTTTCTTTTGAGATGACAGGTTTGCCGCTCTCTTTTTCGAGCTGCCGTCTCGCATCTCCTGCGATTCTACCACCGGTTTTTGCCGCTGTCTTATTTGCATCGAAGCCCTGGGCGTTTTGATTGACCACGATTTCTTTCGTTGAAGCTTCTCCTAGCATGGAAAAAATCAACTCAATACCGCTCATATGGTCTCTCAGGTTTTCCTGTTTCAATCCCTTGTGCTTTTTGTATTCTGAAGGAGTCATGCCAAAGGTTGCTTTAGAGATTTCAGCAGTTAAGATGGCGTATTCTCGCTGAAGTTTAATTCCTCGGTTGTCCCACTCATCGGTTAATTCTTCTCGAATTGCAATGCCCCGCATCCGCTTTTCAATCCAATCGGTACTGTATCCTTTTGCTTTGTAGATTTCGCGGGTACGTTGAGTCGCAAGTTCGGGATCTTCGATCTCTTGGATTCGCTCGTATCCAACTTTTGCAAGCCATCTTTTGAAAGGTTCTGCTTTAGGTGATGGAATGGACTGGATGATTCGAAGCATGGTTTCGGTATTTGCCGTGTCGGTTAGATATTTTTTCCCATCGACGGACTCCAATTTCAGTTGTACCGTTTTTGGGTACAACTCAATAAAACCTTCGTTATCAGACAGTTGTATTTTAAGATTCGACGAGAGTCTTGAGTTCCGGTTCTGGCTATACCGCCCGTAATTCAAGAATTGGTTTTTGAGAGCCATCTACATCCCATAATTTCCATCCGAAAAAATAGCCCCTATTTTTAATAGGAAGCCATTTTTGCGCCGGCTACGCCTGATGAAAATTCTGGGCGCATACGGTCCTCAAAAACCGATTCTTGAATCACGAACGATATAAATAAGAGAAAAATAGCCCGATTAAAGAGCCTTTCAATCCAACTGTCCCGATTTGGTAATTAGATCTTCTTGATAGATCCAGCGAGCAATAGAATCGAGAGTGATGGCAGCAGCAGCGGGATGGCTAGTTGAATCAACTCCTTGGCCTACAAGATCAAACAGGAATGCATTGGGTAGGTTTGCCTTAATGACTGCAAATTGATAGCCGCAGAATGGCTGATCAGAAACGAACAGAGCCTTGCAAGGTTCGGAAGAAAGTTTAAGCCAGGCGACAATGGTATCCTCTGTGTTAGGGCGCTTTTGAGAAGAGCCTTCTATTTTCATGGGTACTGCAACAAAAACAACGGATAAGGAGCGCATTTCCTCAGGAAGGTTCGTTTCTTCCCAAAGAATGTGGGCTGCTTCAGATTCATTGCTGCAACGATCTGTTAGCCCATCGACTCGAATATCTAGGGGTCTATCTCCTGTGAGCCATACGATCTCATTAAAGCGCGTACCTTCGTCCCAAAGCTGTTTAAGATAAGCAAGGCGCATCTGCATCCGAGAAGTTGTTGCTCCAAGGATTAAGGCTTTATCGTATATCTTGGAGACAGGCTTCCAGGGAGCAAATAACCCCTGATCTGTAGCCCAATTCAGTACAAAAAGTCTTTGATCCGGGGAAAGTTCGGTAATTTCCCATCGTTCTTGATTGGGTTTACGCAACCAACGTTTTTGAGTTTCAATAACGATGTCTGCATTTTGCGGGATATCTAAGGCAGACCCAAGTTGAGAAAGAGCAGTTGGATCGATCTTGCGATCTTGGATAGGCGATGCAAAGGTCAAGCTGCAAAGACAGATAACGAACAGGAAAAGCCATTTTTTCATAAAACCCCCGGGATAAAAGTAAGAAAAGTCGAGTATATAGCGGTTCCGTTTCAACCGGCTATATCTTTTGCTCGCGTTTCGCACATTAGGTTTCTCGGTGTTGAATTACAGCCCGTCAATTCACAATTCTTATTTAGCACCGAGAAGCACCGAGATCACAAAGAAATGCGCAAAAAACATATGGCCGATTGAACCGGCAGCGGTATAAGCCAGAATGTCTAAGACTGGCTATGAAAACAGCATTTTAAACTCAGCTGGAAGAATGAGATCCGCGGCTATACCAACGTTCAGTCTTATTAACGATTTTGACGATAGATAACATCACTGGAACTTCAACCAAGACACCAACAACAGTAGCCAAAGCTGCTCCCGAGTTGAGACCAAATAAACCTACAGCCGTTGCTACTGCCAATTCGAAAAAATTGCTAGCTCCGATCAGAGCTGAAGGTCCAGCAATACAGAACTTCTCCTTGGTCACTTTATTGAGCCAGTAAGCAAGCATCGAATTGAAATAGACCTGAACGAGAATTGGAATGGCCAGCAAGAGGACGATGATTGGCTGTTTCAGAATAGCCTCTCCTTGAAAACTGAAGAGCAAAACGAGCATTAAAAGAAGTGCGACGAGAGAGATTGGATGAAACGCCTTGAGCAATTTCCCCAACCAGTCAACTCCAAACCACTTCAAGGTTGAATAGCGAATGAATTGCGCGAGCAGGAATGGAATGAGGATATAGAGGAGGACCGAAAATAACAGAGTATCCCAGGGGACGGCGATCTGTGTAATACCCAGAAGAAGACCGACGATTGGGGCGAAAGCAATGATCATAATCAAATCGTTTAAGGTTATCTGTGTCAGCGTAAAATGAGGTTCTCCTCTGCAAAGATAACTCCACACAAATACCATAGCTGTGCAAGGGGCTGCTGCAAGAATAATCAAGCCTGCAATGTAGTGATCTATCTCTGCGGCGGGGAGCCAAGCTGAAAACCAATGTCTGATGAACAGCCATGCAAGAAATGCCATCGAAAAAGGTTTGACTAACCAGTTGATGAATACCGTAATCGTTAAACCTCGCCAGTAGCGATGGATATGCCTAAGCTCATGTAAATCGATCCGTATCAGCATTGGAATAATCATCAGCCAGATCAAAACTGCCACAGGAATATTTACATGTGCCCATTCAAAATTGCCTAATACATCAATGAGGGATGGGAAAATTTTTCCAACCCCGATCCCAACGACAATTGAAGCAATTACCCACACTGTTAAATATCGTTCAAAAAAACTGAGCCTACTTTCTGGATGTTTTAGATTGCTTGGACCTTCCGCTGCAAATGGCTTTAATTTTTTTTTATGATCGTGAGGCATGCTCTCCTATTAAAAAAACACCTTCTTTCTCATGGGTTAGCAGATGCTGGCATTTTAGTCTTGTTTGCATTCTATTTTTGGTAACATCCGGACAAAGTAAGAAGTTAAGGGAAAAAAGACAATCCAGACCAAACGTTGGAAAAGCACTCAAGAAACGAAGCTCCGATCTGGGCTCGCAATAGACCGGAAGAGGTGGATCTGACAAACAGATCCAGACTAGCCGATTATTTTTTCAGTAGTCTGATTTTTAATATATCGATTTAAATTTTTTCATTACACCCTTCGTGATTCAAGAATTGGTTTTTGAATAAATACGTTATTTTTCTTTTCGCCTTAGTTTCTTTGCAAGCGACCGAGCAGTCCATCATCCCTCTCATGGACCGACTGGAGGAGGGAGCGTCTTTGCAAAAAGAGAAATATTCAATGAGGAAAATCAGCCAAATTAGTATAGGCCTTAGTTTCCATCCGAATGAGAAGAAGATCCTTGCGCAGGGTCCCTCCTATTTTTTCATAGAAGGAAATTGCGTTATCATTCCAATCAAACGCATGCCATTCCATCCGGCAGCATCCCTTTTCCTGGGCATATCTGGCCAATTGTTTAAGAAGAAGAGAGCCAATCCCTTGCTTTCTTTCCATGGGTCTTACATACAGATCGTCGACATAAAGAAACGGAGTCCCTTGATGGCCTGAATATCCATAAGAATAAAGGGCGTATCCGACAACCTTTGATTCATTTTCTGCAAGTTCTACATGAAAATAGGGAGTAGCGCAAAACCCGTATTTTTGAAGATTCTCTTTGGTCACTGGAAGAGTGGTAAGGTCTTTTCCTTCAAACTTAGCGAGTTCACAAACAAGTTCGTAGAGCACATCTACATCTTCAAGACGCGCAGGTCTTGTGTGAATATCCGTTGCCTGCAAAAAACCAACAAAAAGAAGAAAAGAGAATAGGACTTTCATTAGGACCCTCGAATCGATTTTTTGAGAATTTTGACACAAAATACATTTTAAGACGAGATTCTCTTGAATCACGAGAGGTATAAGGCCCGAAAGGCAGATTCCGAGCATGTTACAGGTGTACTGCCAGCAGTACTCGCAAAAATTATATAGAGCGCTGTGATTTGAATCGCTCCTTGTAAAGAAGCGGCATATTTCTCCACACGAGTAAATCCTATTTTTTTCGAGATTTCACTGCTCTAAAAAATAACTCACTGACTTCTCTAAAACTTTAGCCATTTTTAGGAGAGTCTCGATGGAAGGAACGATTGCTCCTGTCTCATAACTCGAGATACTCTTCTGTTTTATCTGGACCAGTTCAGCAAGTTGCACCTGAGTAAGGTCCTTTTCGACCCGAGCCAACTTGATTTTTTTTCCTAATTTTTTTCGGTCCATTGTCAAAATTTCGTTGTTGCTTGTCTGCCTAAACGTTCTCGAAATCTCTGTAATTCGATCGGAGATTTTCCCTTACGTAAAGCTTGGGCAGGCGTGTTAAATAAAAATTTTATAAACTGCTTGGATGCAATTGTATATAAAATTTTTCTTTTGTTTGCTAGGATATTTCTTTTCATACGAGGACATGATGAAGCACTTCTCTAAAGCAGTTTTAGCCTCTCTTGTTGTTACCATTCCAGCCTTAAACGCTTATCCCAATGACGATATATCCGTATTTTCGGTTCGGAAATCCTCTGAAATTCCCGATCTCCGAAATCTTTCGTATGATGAGGTTGTAGCGCTGCTTGCGCTTATCGAATCGGATTCTTTTGAAGAGAGATGTTCGATGGAGGAATTAAACCAAGCAAATCAGTTGCTTGCATTTTTAGCTATGGAGGGAGCTACGGAGAATGAAAAATTTGACGTAGCAGTAGCTGTTGCAAGTCTTTTTAAAACTGACGATTGCCAGTATGCTTACCGGCTTGATTCAAACGTTCAATATGTCGCACAACCTGCTATTTTTAGAGGGGCCCCTCAAAATACCATTCTTTGTAAGAGTTGGTGCAAGAAGCAGTGGGACCAAACCAGAAAGTTCGTTAAAAAACATAAAAAAGAGATCATCATCGGCGCGATTATTGTGGTGGCTGTGACTGTAGTGGTTGTCGCGGCTGTGGTCCTCTCTTCTGCGTCTGCAGCAGGCGCGGCTGCAGGAGGAATTGCCACTTCTGCCGGCGCATTAGATTCTGGATCAAGTTGTCCCCATCCAACAGATAATAGCGCTTACTCGGAACCAGAACAGACGGAGCCCTCTCCTGAAGAATCACTAACCTCATCTCTACAAGAGCAAATTTCAGCATTCAAAGAGGTTGTTGCGCAGGAGCAGCTAGCAGCCGTTTCAGAGTCTAGCGGAATTTCAATGGAAGAAAACGGACGGCTTATAGGTTCACTTTTTACTCATCAGACGATTGATACTTTAACTGCCCAGGTTGCTGAGAATCCATTTTTGGGCTATGAACTACAAAATCTCGGGAATAATTTGTATTATCCACCGCCCCAGTGGGCAGGTGACTTTGGTTTGTCTCCACATGCTTCAACAGACCTTGCATTCTCCACGAATTATTCGCCTGCGTGTTTAGGCAATAACACGGATTTAAACATATTGGCATATGAAACTCGGGGGGACTGGGCTCTTTCCTCTGGATACTATGACCAAGCTGTCCTAGACTTTGGAAGGGCGCTCGAGATAGAGCCGAACAATCCGAATTCCTATTTGGGGAGAGGGCTTGCTAATTTTGAGCTCGGACATTACGAAGAAAGTATTACAGACTACAACAATTACGTCTCCCAGGCAAAAGAACCCTTCTCTGTCACCGATTTCTCTATTGGGTTTGCAAAAGGGCTGCCACAAGGGATTTACGATTCTGGAGAAGGGATGTTGCTGTTTGTAACGGACCTTGCCCGCCATCCGATCCAAACCAGCGAAAAGGTCTATGACTCCCTTACAACGCTGAGCGGTCTTGCAAAATCGGGAGAATGGGCTCTTATTGGAGAAGCTCTCTCTCCAGAGCTCCACCAACTCGTTTCTGAATGGGACATATTGTCACCTACGGAAAAAGGGGAGTTATCTGGTTATGCGTTCGGCAAACATGGAACGGACATCCTTCTCCCAGGAGCTGCCACAAAAGTTGTTACAAGGGGTACAGCAGTTGCCCAGGAATTGGGAACCGTTTATAAAAATCTGCAATCAGCACAAAAAGTGCTCGTTCTCGAAGCGGTCGCAGAGGGGGGCTATGCCGGGATTAATGTAGGAGAAGTAGTTGCTTCAACTAATAGAGCTCTCGCAGCAGGAGAAGAACTCGGATTTACTACCAAAGAAATGGCCACACTCAAACAATCCGGAGAATTAGAACAAGTAGTCGGTAAAGGACGGGATTTCTTTGTCGGCAATCCGGAAATGCAAGCTTCTTACGATTTATTCAAAGGAGCTCAAGAAACTTTGAAGCCATATATAAAACAATCAATGCCGGAGACAAAAATTAGGAGCCTTATTCACGAAAGTGGCGTTTCTACTTTTCCAAAACCTGCTGGCATTCCAGATAACTATTTGGTGAGAATTACAGATAAAGGTGCTGGCATGGAGTACGTCCACCCGACTAAAGAGAAAACTTCAATAAGAGTAATGCCTGGAATACCGCACAGTCCTAATCCTAGCCAACAAGGGCCGTATATCGTACATTTGGTGGAAAACAAAGCAGTAGATAAGCTTGGCAATTTTGTTAGCCCCAAATCGGTTGAAGCGCATATTCCTTTGAATGAGTTCGTTTATCAAGAAAATGTGGTTTATGGATATAAATAGAAAGCAAATATTAGAAGGTTTCTTGAGTGATATTGCGGATATTTCTGATAAAGAATATCAGCGACGAATATGGATCCGTGCGGAGGGGCCAGAATGTGATGATTTTATAGAAATTGTTTGCCGTTATTCTAACGCGGCTGAATCGATGTTTGAAAAATACAAGGAATATGGCCTTACAGATATCCAGTTATCCGTTTTGAAGAAGTTTCATGATGAATTTAGAAAGT
>PLXF01000188.1 GCA_003151315.1 Parachlamydiales bacterium | reverse complement strand
ACTGCGTTATTGGGGTCTCTATGATCATGTATACCATGCTCGATGGATTTGATTTAGGAGTGGGAACTCTCCATCTTTTGGCTAAAAATGATTATCAGCGCCGCATTTTTCTCAATGCCATAGGACCCGTTTGGGATGGAAATGAGGTGTGGATTGTGATCGTAGTTGGAGCTCTTTTTGCGGGATTCCCCGCCGCCTATGGGACGATTCTGTCGGGATTTTATCCTCTCATTATGGTTCTTTTAGCCGGTTTTATTTTTCGTGCTGTAGCGATCGAGTTTCGCAGCAAAGGGGAGTCGAGGAGATGGCGTCAGGTTTGGGACGTCGCTTTTTGCCTTTCCAGCATCCTCGTGGCTTTTGTGATCGGTCTTGTCCTGGGTAATTNNAATTTGATTGAAGGGGTCCCTCTTAATGCAGAAAACGACTATATCGGCACTTTTCCGGAGATGTTTCGCCCCTATTCGGTCCTAATTGGCGTAACCGGCGTCTCCCTCTTTGCCATGCACGGCGCCATCTATCTAACGATGAAAACAGAAGGAGAGACTCACGAAGTGGTCCGGAGTTGGATCAATGGGACGATTATCCTGTTTGCCCTTTGCTATACGACGGCGACCATCGAGACGATTCTTCATAGACCTCACATGACCGTGGCGATGCGCCAATACCCCGTATTCATGGCGATCCCTCTTTTTGCTTTATTGGCGATTCTCAACATACCCCGCCAAGTGCGCAAACAAAACAATGGGTGGGCATTTATCTCTTCTTGCGCCAGCATCGCCCTTTTAGTGGGACTTTTTGGTATTGGCACTTATCCTTATCTCGTCCAATCCACTATTGACGATGGGGTAAATAGCCTAACTATTTACAACGCCGCTTCTAGCCATAATACTTTAGTTGTTTTGCTCATCATTGTGGGGATTGGAATTCCCCTTGTTTTTGCGTACGGAATCGTGGTGTACCGGATTTTCCGTGGTAAAGTAAAACTTGAACACATGAGTTACTAATAGTTCTTAAGAAAAATAACAGGATACATTGTCAAATAGACCTCTTAGAAACTTAGCGGTTTGCGATCGAAAGATTCTAGGGTACNNTGGGTTGGTTGTCTAACTTTCAACTGGACACAGTATATTATGATTTTTGAGGAAATCCGACAGCAGTTCCGTAGCAGAGGAGTAGGTGGCGAACTCCATTCATAGCTCGGTGGGGTTTAGACTCGCCCGGAAGATTGTAAGAAGAGGCGATCATATCTTTGGAAAGACCGGTCTCCCAAGGGAGGGGCGTGTTTTCCTCTTTCGCTTTTTTTAAAGTGAGAGCCCAGTACATAGAGGCGAGATCGAGCCAGTGGTAGGGCCAGCTTAAAAGCTCTTGCGTATCTGAGTCGATCAACTGCGAGAAAAAGACCCGATCAAAGGAGGGGTTTTGGCAGATAAATACCGCCTGCTTACGTTTGACGCCCCATCGAATAAACAGATCGATAATTCCCTGAGAGACTTGACGGGCGGTTTTCCCCTTAGAAACTTCATCCCAGGTAAAGCCATTGATCCGCAGACTTTCCTGATCGCTCTTTTCCCACGATTGGATGGGCTGGGTAATCATAGCTTGAAATTCTTCTTTGAGCTCTCCTGTTGAAAGGTCGACGATTGCGATCGCAATCTCCAGAATTTTATGGATCTGGGAATTGAGTCCGTTCGTTTCAGTGTCTAAAAATACTCCGATCACGATCCCATTCCAAAAGCGATTCAACAAGATTTTCATTCTAGCGAAACAGTTCGCTATAGAGCAACAAATATTTGTGGCCTCCGCTGAGTGTAACTAATTTTTTTAAAAATAGAAAGAAACACTGCATCTTGGTATAGTCTTAGCTGTTTAACAGGTTTATATGGCTTTACCTCCTCAAAAATTTCGAGAAATCGTTTTTCAGATGCTTTTCAGCCGTAATTTCGGGACTGGAGATGAGCAGGAAATCATCCCTTTTTTGATGAATGAGCTGAAGGTAACCCGCCGCTCTATGCTTGAGGCTGAGGTGAAGGTAAATCATATTTTGAGCAAGCAAGACGAAATCGACGAAAAAATTAGGCCCATTTCAACCGAATACACATTTGACCGGATCTCCCGGGTCGAAAAATCGGTTTTGCGCTTAGGGATCTATGAACTTTTGTACGATGAATCGATCCCCCCCAAAGTGGCTATCGCTGAGGCGATTCGCCTATGTCGCAAATTCGGCACCCCCGAAAGCGCCCACTTTGTAAACGCTATATTAGACGCTGTTTACACCGCACCGGAAAACTCCATTCCTGAGTCCCAATCGGCAGTACTGTGTCCAGTTGAAAGTTAGACAACCAACCCCATGATAGCGCCCAGAATTTTGATCAGGCGTAGCCAGCTCAAATTCCAAGTTATTGATCGATTGTGGTATATCATGGGTTGGTTGTCTAACTTTCAACTGGACGCAGTACATACTGTTTCGGCTTGAAACTTTGAACTGCCGCTGCGCCTGATTTGCCCAAACGGCAGCTCAAAGCTTCAAGCCGATGGAAGTAGGGGAGGAAGGAGATGTTTCAGCTTGAACGGGACCGTTATTTAAGAGAATTTTCTACTTTTGGTATAGGCGGTCCTATCCAGCTTTTTGCAGCAATCTCCTCCATTCAACAGATGGAAGAGGCGTTTACTTTTATCCGCACAGAAAAAATCCCTTATCTAATTATTGGCAAAGGGTCGAATTGCCTCTTTGATGATCGAGGTTTTAAGGGACTTGTTCTTCTCAATAAAATCGATTTTTGCGAATATGACCAACTCAGAGTAACCGCTGGCGCGGGCTTTAGCTTTTCCCTTTTAGGTGTTCATACGGCTCGTAAAGGTCTTTCGGGACTTGAATTTGCTTCAGGAATTCCGGCAACGGTCGGAGGCTCTGTTTTTATGAATGCGGGAGCGAATGGCCAAGATGTTGCCAATTGCCTGGAATCGGTGCTCTATTTGACAGAAGAAGGGGAGAAGATCGTCGTGAATAAACAGGAATTTAGCTTCTCATACCGCACATCCTCTTTTCAACAGATGCGCGGAGCTATTTTGTCGGCTACATTTTTACTCCATTCGGAACAGACGGCAAGACCCACTCAACTCAAGATCTTAGGATATCGATTGAAAACGCAACCGTATAAAGAAAAAAGCGCCGGCTGTATATTTCGCAATCCCGCCCCTGATCTTCCCGCTGGACTGTTGATCGATCAATGTGGCTTGAAAGGGTTATGCGTGGGCGATGCCCGGGTCTCAGAAATGCATGCCAATTTTATCGTTAATGGAGGTAAAGCTCGAGCCGAAGATGTTCTCGCTTTGATTTCTAAAATCCGTTCCCAAGTGGCAGAAAAAACGGGTGTTTTATTAGAGCCAGAAGTTCGCGTGATTCATGAATAGATCCGATTTCCGCGCCGATATCCATTGTCATAGCGATTTTTCCGATGGGAGCGATTCGCCTCAAGCCCTTTTGCAATTGGCTAAAAAGACGCACCTTTTTGGATTGTCGATTACGGACCACGATACGATCGAAGCCTATACCCCAGATCTATTTCGGGAAGCAGAAAGTTTGCAGATTCGTTTATTGACCGGCGTCGAGCTTTCCACCGAATTTGAATCTGAAGAGATCCACGTTCTCGGCTATGGATTTGATTTGGAGGCATCTTCTTTACGGGCGTTTATTCAGGAAATCCAAAGGCGGCGGGCTGGGCGCAATCAGAAAATATTAGAAAATCTGCATCGTAAAGGGATTTTTATTACCGAAGAAGAGTTAGCCCAATTTGCTGGATCCCCTTCACCCAAATGGCAGGAAAACGACTGGTTTAAGGGGAAGAAAATCATAGGCCGGCCTCACATCGCCGCTTTAATGATGGAAAAGGGGTATGTAAGGAATCTCAAGGATGCTTTCGACGTCTACTTAAAACAAGGGGCCTGTTGTTATGCGCCCGGCTTGAAGTTTACCCCTTTAGATGCGATTCAAGAGATCCGTCGAGCTGGAGGGAAAGCCATTTTAGCCCACCCCCATTTTATAAAAAGGGGCCACACCCAAAAGAGAATTTTATCTCTACCTTTTGATGGGATCGAATGTTACTATTCGATGCTCGCTAAAGCGCAGGAAGCTCCTTGGCTCCAATTAGCCGAAAAGAAAGGGTGGATTGCAACAGGAGGTTCCGATTATCATGGCGCATTTAAACCCCACATCCCATTGGGTTGCTCATGGGTAAACGAGAAGACGTTTTTACAGCTAATAGATAGACATGAATGATCTAATGCAACGCTTTTTATCCTGTCCCGGCCGAACGATCCCTACATTGGAACATATGCATCGGATCGATGCTTGGCAAGGGCATGTTCACCGACAATTTCGCTCTATTCATGTAGGGGGAACGAACGGAAAAGGGTCCGTATGCTATAAAATTGCCGAGGCTCTTCGCTTTGAGGGTTACCGCGTGGGTCTCTATTCTTCGCCCCATATGTCCTCCTTTAGAGAGAGGATTTCCATCAATGGAGAGTTGATTTCGGAAGAGGCCGTCGAGTCTCTACTCCCTGCGATCATGGACACAGGCGACGCGACATTTTTTGAGTATGCCACCGCACTTGCCTTTGCCTATTTTGCCCAAGAAAAAGTCGATTATGCGGTAATTGAGGTGGGGTTAGGAGGACGCTTCGATGCGACTAACGTAATCGAGCCCCTGGTGTCGGTAATTACCTCGATTCACTATGACCATATGAATATTTTGGGCAATACGCTGGGAAAAATCGCCAAGGAAAAAGGGGGGATTATTAAGCCAGGCATACCCGCGGTATTAGGCCCTAGGGTTCCTTTAGACGTAGAAGCCTTTCGAGCGCCTACATCTACTACCGGTTTTTATGACGACGAAAATAGCTCCGTGGCTAAAATCGCCCTGCAAATCCTTAAGGTTTCCGAGGCGTCGATCGAGAAGGGGATTAAAACTCGCCCTCTCTGCCGTTTTGAGCAAGTGGCCGATCGGGCGGTGCTCGATGTGGCCCATAATCCCGATGGAATTGATAAATTGGTGCAAGCCGCGCAGTTACATTTTCCTCGGAGAAAACTGCACTACATTGTCGCATTTTCTCAGGATAAAGATGCGAGAAGCTGTCTACAGATTCTTAAAAATTCGGGACGAATCACGTGTGTAGGAGGCTCGTTTCCTCGGTTATTAAAACCAGAGGTCTTAGCTTCCCTTTGCGATCAAGCTCAGTGCGCTCCAACGGTTGGCGACGCTTTGATTCGCCTTGCGCCCGATGAGATCGCCATTGTTTGCGGCAGCTTTTTTATTATGAATGAAGCGCGCAAATCCATAGCAGAGTGGGCCGCCCAGCTTCCCACTTGTGATGGGAAATGTGCCAGCTCTTCACATCCAAACTCTCAGTCCACTGCACGAGAGCCGCTTCTTCCTTAAGCCCCTCCTCGTGCGGATAGCATGTGATCGAAAGGGCTCCGCCCGGTGCGAGTAAAGTCAGGCTCTCTTGCGCGCTATGTAGCGTCGTGTCGCGCCGAGTGGTGAGTGATTTATCGCCGCCAGGTAGATATCCCAAGTTGAAAACGATAAGCTTAGGGGGGTGGGGGAGCGGGATAGAGCGGATTTCAGCATGGGAGAGCAAATGGAGGCGGACATTAAGCCCTTCCGTTCGTTGGGCAGTGGCCTTTAGCGCTTCAGGTTGAATATCCAATCCGATCACTTCTTTGGCAAGCCCACTTAAAAAAAGGGTGTCATGGCCGTTGCCTATTGTCGCATCGATGGCCAAATCGTCCGAAGTTACAATAGATTTCCAATATTCGTGGGCTAAATCGAGGTGTGGGGCATTTTTTTTATGCATAGTATACCGCAATCGGTCAAGAACCTGGGATTTCAGCCGCGTCAACGTATCCTAGAATCTTTTCGATCGCAACCCGCCCTGTATTGATTAATACAGAGCGGGTTGCGAAGCTTCGCGGTCGAAAGATTCTAGGGTACTTTCTCGCAGCTCAAATTCTAAGTTATTGACCAATTGTGGTATAGCGGGAATTATAGAATGAGGGGGATATTTCCTTGAAGCAAATCCCCAAATCCCGTACGATATCGCTACTATAAAACCGATATGGGGTGTTAGCTCAGTTGGTTAGAGCGCCNNGGAGGTCGGCTGTTCGAGTCAGCTACACCCCATACCACTTCATAAGAGACTTTTGAACGCAAAAGCCCTGCGCCAAACCGCTTCCCAAATTCTTGCCGCTTGTATAACCGAGCTGTTTCCGTATGTCCAAATATGGGAGGCTCAAGGCTCCGATACAGGTTTTTATTGCGAATGTTATTTCCCGCATCCTATCCACCCCGACACTTTGCCCCTTTTTGAAGAGAGGATGAGGCGGTGCATCCGGGAAAAGAGGGGCATTCGAACTCTCGAAATGGTCCCCGTTAGCGCCGCTGAGCTTCTGAAAAAAGAGGGGCAGATGGCTCAAGTGGAGTTCCTCCAAGAATTAGAAGAGAATCTCGTCGAGCTCATCGAAATGGAGTCGTATCATGGATTGAGCGATGGCCCTCACCTCAAAGATACCTCCCAGCTCTCTGCTTTTAAGTTGACCTGTTTAGAGCCTTTGGAAGATCGGGGGATTCGAGTTGAAGGTGTTTGCGCCTTTTCTAAAGAGGAATTAAAAGAATTTTTGAAAAAACTTTCTTCTTATGAGAATACAAACCACAAAATAATTGGTCAGAAAAGGGGCTTTTGGCAGGCGTCTGAGTTAGGTTGGGTTTGGTTTAAAAAAGGATTGGAATTCCGGCAGGTTTTGCAAAATATCTTTTTAAAAGAGCCGCAAGAAGCCCATCTCGTCGAATGTGCGGGGGAGCGGATAGGTCTTTTAATCGAACTTGCTAAGGGGCGATCAGCCATTTATAAAGAGGCGATTATTTGCTCGCAACCTCTTCAAAATCTGTATACTTCAGAGACCCGAATTCAAAAAACTTTTATCTCAGATCAGGGATCTGCAATTTCCTCCTTGCAATCGACCCATAAATCCCTTATGATATTGGGTTTTCATTGCTGGACCCGGATTGCGGGGAAACGGCAAGGGAAGAGCTGGAAAAGCCTTGAAGAGGCGATCGTTAAACAGGCGGAGCGAGTTGAGAGAAGCGAAGAGCCTCATCCCCGCGTCGATCTGATGGTCGAAGATCCTTTGGGGCGACCCTGGGCTTTGGCCTCTTTGCGAAAAGAGGGTGAAGCGATTGTTTGCGAAGCATTTGTTGAAAGAATTTTAGCTCTTCTGTTAGAAATGAACATTGGAATTTTGCCTACATTGATAGAGCGACCGAACAGGGATGTCCAGCATTGAGAATAAATAGAGAAATTCGAGCTGATAAGCTCCGCGTCATTACCGAAGATGGCGAACAAGTTGGTATTCTAACGCTAAGAGAAGCCTTGGCTAAAGCTGAGGAGATGGGATTGGACCTAGTAGAGATTGCGCCGACGGCGAAGCCTCCAGTGGCCAAAATCATCGATTACGGTAAATTTCGCTATGCGTTAGCGAAGAAAGAAAAAGACAGTAAGAAGGCGCAGGTTCAGATCAAGGTTAAGGAGATCAAACTCAAGCCGAACATCGATACGCACGATTTCGAGACGAAACTCAAGCATGCGCGAGATTTCATTTCGAAAGGGAATAAAGTGCGCATCACGATGATGTTCCGCGGGCGGGAAATGCTCCACCTCAATCTCGGACAAAGTGTCATCAACCAGTTTTGTGAAGAGCTGGCCGACATAGCGACAGTAGAATCGACACCAAGATTAATGGGCCGATCCATGACTACAGTGCTTGCCCCTGGAGGGAAGCGGCCCAAAACAGGCGCTCTAGAAAATAGCGCCAAAAAAGATTAGGAGAACACCGTGCCGAAAATGAAGACAAAGAAGGCAGTAAAAGCCCGATTTCGAGTAACGGGAACCGGAAAATTAAAACGGACCCGCCCAGGACGACGCCACATTTTGACGAAAAAAAGCGCTAAGCGCAAACGGAGTTTAGCTAAACCCCGTCTCGTCGATGATGGCCAGGTCAAGATGTTTAAAATGTTGATGGGCGTGTAATTAGGAGATATATACATGGTACGCATAACAAACGCCGTTGCATCGCGCGCGAGAACGAAAAAAGTTCTCAAGAAGTGCAAAGGGTTCTACGGAGATCGTAAGAACCACCTGAAGTTAAGCCGAGACGCTCTTATGACGGCTCTCGCAAATAATTACCGGCACCGTAAATTGCGCAAGCGCGATTTCCGGAGTCTTTGGATTACCCGCATAGGCGTGGCCGCCAAGATCAATGGGCTTTCTTATAACAAGCTCATATCTGGCCTA
>PLXF01000092.1 GCA_003151315.1 Parachlamydiales bacterium | reverse complement strand
TGTTCTGATCCAAATTGGTGCAAATTTTGCCAACGACTATTTCGATTATCTCAAAGGAGCCGACACAATAGATCGGGTAGGGCCTCAAAGAGCCGCCCAATCGGGATGGATTGCCCCTCCTGTTTTAAAGCAAGCCGCCTGTGGTATGTTCCTTCTCGCCGCGTGTCTAAGCCTTCCGCTCCTCATCCGAATCGGCTGGCAAATATCGCTCCTGATGCCCCTTACAATCCTCTTTGCCCTTCTCTATACGGGGGGCCCTCGCCCTTTAGGCTATTTAGGACTGGGAGATCTCCTCGTCTTTATTTTTTACGGCCCCGTGGCAACCATTGCCACCTATTACGCTTTAACTCTACAACTCGACCTTTCTCTTTGTCTTGTCTCGATTTCTCCTGGATTACTCTCCACAGCTATTCTTACAGCCAATAATCTGCGCGATGAAAAGACCGATCGGATGGCCAACAAAAAAACGGTCGTTGTCCGTTTCGGGCAAAAATGGGGACAGTGGGAATATCTGTTATGCATCGTAATCGCTATTGTTATCCCCCCCCTTCTCGCTTGCAGTGGACTCGCTCCTAAAACTTGGCTTCTAACTTTAATCGCCCTTCCCCTTTCTATCCCTACTGTAAAAGCCGTATTTCGCGCGCGAACAGGGATCGAATTCGCCCCTCTTCTTCCCGCAGCCGCGCTGCAACTCGCTCTCTTTACCGCGCTTTTCTTAACCGCTTGCCTCTTGTGAACGTCCACCTTTTCCCCTATCGAAACCGGTATAAAGCCCCTCTTCAGGGATTTCGGGAGGGGGTTCTCATCGAATATCAAGGAAAATGGGGCGACATAGCGCCTCTTCCTGGATGGAGTCAGGAAACCTTAGAAGAATCTGTAGCCGAAATCCACCGACTTTCACCCTATATAGAGGAAGCCTCTTCAAAACTCCCTTCCGTGCAATTTGCTCTCGAATGTCTCCGTCAACCTTGGCCCCCCGCCCCTTTTCGAAAACCGCTCAGCGCTTTGACATGGGATAATANNAAAACGGTGAAACTAAAGGTGGGAGGACTCACACCAAAAGAAGCGATCGACCAGGTAAAAAAAATACAAGCGCAAGGGCTCCACGAAATCCGGGTCGACGTTAACCGTTCTTGGTCTTTATCTGACGCGCTCCTATTCGCTGATCATTTCCATCCCAACGATTTCGCCTATTTGGAAGAGCCCACCTCCTCTTTTACCGATCTAATCCGATTTTCTGAGCTCACCTCATTTCCCCTAGCCGTCGATGAATCATTTAGGGAGGGACATCCCTATCAAGAAATCCCCACCTTGCAGGCTGTGATCATCAAGCCCACTTTACTGGGGACTATTCCCCTTTTGCCGAAAGGGATAGATCTGATTTTATCGGGATCTTACGAAAGCGGTGTAGGTACGCTTCATATCGCTTCGATCTTTACACGAAAGGCTCTAGGACTCGACACCTACCGTTATCTGGAAGGAGATCCTCTCTCCTCTTGTCTAAAGATAGAACAAGGAGAATTAGTCTGGAAGGGTCTGTGATCGACCTAAAATTACCTATAATTTCTGAACTACTTTGGGTCGACTCTCATCAACAACATACCTATGCAGAGATGGCCCATTCAATAGATTTTTGGATCACAAAGTTGCAGCAAGAAGGGATTAAGCCCGGCCAGCGGATTGCGCTATTCATCCCTGCAACCCCCCTTTTTTTCTCTATTCTATTTGCTATTTGGCACCTTGAAGCTTGCGGCTGCCCCATTAACTTGCGGCTGCCTCCGGAAGGAGTCGAGCGCTATCTAGAGAGACTAAAGCCCCACTTTACCATCTATCCATCACACATAAAAAAACACGCAGACGCCCCTACATCTGAGCTCCTTTCGCAGCCTGCCCTTTTTATTATGACCTCAGGCACTACAGGCGAACCTAAAATTGCGGTTTTGACTCTAGACAACCTGATCGCCAATGCCGCTGGCGCCCTCCCTTTTTTAGATTACCGAGTCAACGATCGGTGGCTCCTCACGCTGCCTTTGTATCACGTAGGGGGTATTGGCATCTTGATCCGGTCCGTTTTAGCTCGAGCTGCGATTGTGACCGATAGCCGACATCCAGACGTTACCCACCTTTCAGCCGTCCCGTCCCAACTCTATCGAGCCTCTCCCGTCTACAAGCGGCTCCGATGCCTTTTGGTAGGAGGAGAACCCATCCGTCCCCTCTCGCCTCAACTTCCGGTGATCGCCTCCTATGGACTTACCGAGATGGGCTCTCTGGTTTTAGCTAAAAAAAAGCCTATGAATGAATATCTGGGCCTTCCTCTACCCGGACGAGAAGCTCGCTTAAATCTAGAGGGAGAGATCGAAGTTCGGGGAGAAAGCCTCTTTCAGGGCTATTGGAATGGCCACTACGTGGACAAACAGGAGGGGTGGTTTGGCACAAAGGATCTGGGGCGATTTTGCCCCAATGAGGGGTTTGCCATCATAGGACGCAAAGATAGACAATTTATTTCTGGAGGGGAAAATATCCAACCCGAAGAGATAGAAAAGTGTTTATTAGGGCTAGAAGGGGTTCAAGAAGCGGCTGTCATCGCGGTCCCCCATCCCGAATTCGGCGAGCGGCCTGCCGCTTTCATCGTAGGATCGATCGACTACGATCAGATGAAAGGGGCCCTGCTCGAGCTCCTCCCCCGATACAAAATTCCCGACACCTTCGCCCTTCTCGACGAGCTGCCTAAAAACGGATTGAAGACCAATCGGACCCTTTTACGGCAAATATGGGATAGAAAAAATTTAAATAGGTAGATCGGCAGCCCTATTTTTCTCTTTTCAACACATTCAATGTAAAACGGATCAGTGAACCTCTGGGCAAAAAAAATGGGGTTCTCTATAATCCGCCCTTTGTCTAAAAGCCGGATCAACCAAATGATGATGCAGCAAAATTCTTCTTTACGTCGCATCTTTAGCCGCTTCTTCCCCCGCAAGTATATTGCAGGGATCGCGGCACAGGCGAAATACGCCCTTTTACCGATCGGGGAAAAAAAGGAGCAGGCTCTGCAGTACCTCCAAATGGGAGAGTCCTCTTTACTCCTAGGGAGCCTCTCAGCGCTCGCCCTTTTTGAAACAGCGGCTAATTTAGACCCCGAAAACCCCCATATTTGGCATCGGCAGGGACTCGCCTTTTTTGAGTACGGCTCGCTCGATGGAAATGAAAAAGCGCTCCTCCTATCAAGTAAAAACTTTAAAATCGCCACCACCCTCGACCCCACCTTTTTCGAAGCCTGGACCGCTTGGGGCACCGTCCTTTTGCAGCTCGGACGGTTCCATGGAGAGCACCACTTTTTCCTCGAAGCGCGCGAAAAATACCAAAAAGCGATCGAATTTTCGGCCGAAAAGCCCACCGAGCAATTAGCCGAACTCTACTGGGATTATGGGATTGTCTGGTCAGAGATCGCCGAGCAATCGGGAGAGGCCATCGACGTAAGGCTGGCCATTCAGGCGCTTCAAAAAGCGCAACTCTACACACCCCACCCCTGCCCTGAGTTTTGGAACGACCTCGGCAACGCCTATATCCAAATGGGCCTTTTGATCAACGATACAAGGATCTATCTCCAAGCGATCGATACCCTCCACCGCTCGGTGGCTGCAGAGCCTTTATATGTGGATGGGTGGCTCTCCCTGTCTCAAGCCTTTTCCCAAATTTACATCAATACCCTCGACGAAAGATTCGCCGCAAGCGGTAGCGACTGCTTAGCAAAAGCGGCAGAGATCGATCCCCTCAACAGCGAAATCTGGCTCAGCTGGGCGCAAATTCTCGGAGAATCTGGACGACTCAAAGGGGATGTAAAACAATTAAGCCTCAGCGTAGAAAAATGTGCACGCGCCTATGCACTAGAAACTAAAAACCCCCTCATTATTTGTCAGTGGGTCGAATCCCTTTCCCAACTCGGACTTTTATCGGGACGGCTCGACCTCTTGATCGAAGGGGAAAATAAAATCCTCGAAACGGTCGACCACTTCCCCGACGATCCCGACATGTGGCGCGCCTATGGCCTATGCCTCATCTCATTCGGTAAATATTTTGAAGATCCCGACTATTTCGAAGCCGCCATTGAAAAATTGCAGTACGGCCTCTCTCTAGACCGAACCGATGCGGAATTGTGGCACGCTTTAGGAGTCGCGCATAAAGCACACGCCCAAATCACCGACGATATCGACATGATCGAGCGGGCGGGACGTTTTCTCACCCGAGCTATCGACCTAAAACCGGCGTGCCCCTCTCTTCTTTTCGATGCCGCCTGCGCTCTCCTCCAATATAGTGAAATGGAAGCGAGCCTTCCCCCTCTCGAGCAGTCGATCGCCCTTTTTGAGACCCTCTTGCACAACCAGAGAGAGGCCCTTCTCTACCACCCCGAGTGGCTTTTCCACTACGCAAGCGCCTTAGAATGGCTCGGCGATTTTTCCGCCGAAGAGGCCCCGTTTGTCCGCGCCCTTGAAGTATTTTCCCAAGTGCTCCTAATCGATCCCGACTATCCGAACATCCACCTGAGAATAGGCGTCTGCAACGTCCATTTAGGCCACATGTCTTTAGACAGGGAATACTACACCCGCGCGCTCCACTTTTTCCGCTTAGCCGCACGCCAAAACGAAGAAGATGAGACCGTTTGGCTCGAATGGGGCCTTTGCCTCGTCCATATCGCTCATCACACTCTAGACACCTATGAGATGAATCAGCTTTATGCGGAAGCTGAGTTAAAAATCCTCAAAGCGGGAGCGCTCGGCCATCCGAATACGCACTACCACCTCGCTTGCCTGTTCTCCATCTTGGGCAAATTCGAAGAGGCGATGGATCTGATTCGGCAAGCCTATCAGCTCCGCGCGCTCCCTCCCATCGACGAGATCCTCGAAGACGAGTGGCTCGACAACCTCCGCTCCACCGAGCCGTTCATCCAATTCCTCTCCGCCTTAGAGGCCCGCCTCCAATCCCGCGAAGAGTAAGAAGGATTCGATTTGTTTTTTGAAAGGCAGATATAAAAAGTTATTACACCAATTCAAATCAGAAGGCCTTTATTGAAACGGAAGCAGTATATACTGTGTCCAGTTGAAAGTTAGACAACCAATCCATGCTATACCGCTCGTAATTCAAGAATCGGTTTTTGGAAACCATCTGCATCCCATAATTTCCATCCGCAAAAATAGCCCCTATTTCTAATAGGGAACTATTTTCGCGACGGCTATGCCTGATCAAAATTCTGGGCACTATCATGGATTGGTTGTCTAACTTTCAACTGGACATAGTATATAACCAGGGTTTTACAACTGACTCAAACGGCCTATTTTTTAACAGGCGCTAAAAATGCCTTGAGTTTGTCCTGCACATAAGAAGAGGTCTCGGCGCAGGTGCCGAGTTCGTCCGGGAGGACCTCATCAATAAGTTGGGTGAGCTCCTTCACTGCCTCTTTCCATATCCCCTCATCCGCTTTCTCCCAATTCGGCAAATGGACAGCAATCGTATGCAGACTTTTTTGCAAATCCGATAACTCAGAGGCTTTCAGCTCGGCTAACTCTTCGGGCACCCTATCGACGGCAGGCAACACAAGGGGCTTACCCAAATTGAGCTGATCGTCGGGGAGGGTCAATAGGGAGGAGATATCTGGGGCGTTCCGGTCTCTTTCCGTGAAAGGCTCCCCTAAATCAAAGCATCTCCTGATCGTAGAGATAACGGAAGTGTGGTCGAAGGGCTGGGAACCCGGAAGGGCTCGAAATACGGTTCCCGCTTGAATGTAGGGAGAAATAACGACGGCGGGTATTCTCACTCCGTAACGGTCAAAGAGAAACACTTGATTTGACTTGGGCGCTTCAGGGGGAATCGCTTTGGGTGGCGCCACATGGTCGTAGCACCCTCCGTGCTCATCGTAGATAATGATGAGCAGAGTACTCGTCCACGTGGGAGACGACTGAAGAGTATTGTATACGTCTGCGATGAGCTCCTCTCCAAATCGGATATCGTGAGGAGGATGCTGATCGTTGGGGAAATCGAGTTCGGCATAATACCGGGGCTCGATAAAAGAGTACGAGGGCAAGGAACCACTCGCAGCGTCTGCTTTGAATTGACTATACTCTTGCATCTGGTCGTGGTAGGCCCATAAATCCGATAACACTGCAGATTGGGGAAAGTCGTGGTAATAGATCTTCCACCCATTTTCCCGGCCCAACTCATTGAATCGAGTAAAGATGGTCGGCATCTCATAAGGGAAATGGTAAGGCGAGTTGTTTTCGTAGCCTCCCGCAGTCGCCGTGTGGAGAAAAAACCGGTTCGGCCACGTTTGGCAAGGAGCGGACGCAAACCACGCGTCACAGACAGCATAATTTTTGGCGAGCTCGCTAAGGATAGGAACTTGTTCAGGCACGTAATAGTGCATGATGGGATCGGGAACTGCAGACTGCGCAGAAGAAAAGTAATTTTGGACAAAACCACTCATCGTTGGAGTGGTGTTGGTGGGCGGCGGGTTCTCCCCAAAGAGTTGTTCGTTTATGTCGCTAAACAACTCTGCCGGATTTGGGCTCGGAATTATCGTCGACTCCCCCTGTCCATCCAACGTATTCCATACCTTGATTCCCCTCGAAATTCCTTCATTGACAAAGACATTCTCCTCTTCGCCGCTGAGTCCGTCAAATTGATCGCTTTTCGGGTACAGTTTTCCGAGCAAGTTGTCAAAAGAGCGATTTTCCAACATGAGTACGACGATGTGTTTGATCTTTCCGAGAGAATTCGCTTGAGCCGTCGAATTCGAATTTCCGTACGTAGCCATCACCGCAGGACAAGAGGCGATCAACAAAAACATCAAAGCAAATCTCACTAGAAACCTCCTAATTGGATCAAGAGATCATAATTAAAATTTAAATTTAGTCTAGAATAAAATCGATCAAGAGAGGCAGATGCTCTGAAACACGCGATGCACGCAGGCGGCTTTCTCGCCCTCAAAAATAAACAACCCCGTGTGAAGCGAGGCTATTTTTGCGCATCATTTCTTGACCTCGTTTTCTAAGATGAGGCAATATGCGAAATTATGCTTCGCGCGTTCCTGCTACTGATACCTTCTCTCTCTTTTGCTCTGGCCTACGATGTCCATTTTCTCGGGTTAGATGATAAAGCGGCTCTTAAAGCGCTGAAAGAGGGCTCTGAACTTGTCAATTTACAAGAGCGCCCCCCCGTGTCGGTCAATGGCCTCCGGTATCGGGTCCAATCTGATCTTCCCAATCTGCTGAAAGTTCTGCGCGCTTTTGCCTACTACGACGCGACAATCTCCACGAGCATCGAAAACACCACAGGACCCATCCAGGTAAATCTCTTTATCCACACGGGCTCTCAATATGAGCTGGGCCCTTACCAGATTTTTCACCAAGGCTGCCATGAAACCGTCGAAGAATTTTCGGGCTGCGGCTCCATTCGGGGATCCGATTTAGGACTAGAGGTGGGAAAACCCGCCTTTTCGGTCGATATTGTGAATGCTGAACTCACCCTTTTACAACGCCTCTCCCGCTGCGGCCATCCTCTGGCCTATATCGATAAACGGAGGATCGAGGTGGATATGGCTAGCAAGACGGTCAACCCTTCGGTCTGCATTGAAGAGGGGCCTCTCGCGAAATTCGGCCCGTCGACATTGTATGGCCTTAAAGGGGTGCACCCTCGATATTTGGAACGGCGCTTTGCTTGGAAAGAGGGGGAAGTTTACGACTCAGATCTTGTCGAAGAGACGCAAAGACGGATCTTGAAAAGCGATCTCTTTAGCTCGGTCCTCGTCAGCCACGCGGAACAGACCGATCAGATCGGCGAATTGCCGATGAAAATTCGGCTAACGGAGGCCAAACACCGCACTTTAAGCGTCTCCCTTTTTTACGCCACGGTCGATGGCCCTGGAGGCTCGGCCGGATGGACCCACCGGAATATCCGGGGAATGGGGGAGATTTTATCGGCCTATGCCGAATGGTCGCTCCGTTATTGGATCGGCTCCGTCTCTTATGCTAAACCCGATTTTTTACGCCTCGATCAGATGTATCGAGCCATGGCCGATGTCTCCCGGGAAAACATCTACCCCTATCTTGCGTTTTCCTACCGGATCGCTCAGAGAATTGAACGGAAAATCGACGATCAAAGAAGCGTCTCTTGGGCTATGAAATTTGAGCATATTCGGGTGTCAGATTCGGGCAATGACGGCCACTACACATTGGGCGGGCTGCCTATCATGGTTAAATACAGCTCCACCGATAGCCCTTTGAATCCAACGAGAGGCTATTCGCTTATCTACCAAGGGACCCCCTACCAATCGTTGGAACATGGAAGCCAACATTTTGTTAAACAACGGATCACGGGGTGTTTTTACGCTCCGATTGCCAAATCCGATGTGTGTGTTTTGGCGATTCGTGCGCAGGTGGGATCGATTGCCGGCGCCGGAAGGGAAGATGTTCCCTTGACGAAACTCTTTTTAGGGGGCTCTTTGGATGATTTACGCGGATATCGGTATAAAACAGTGAGCCCTCGTAAACACGACTCGCCTCATCGAAATAAACCATTAGGGGGACGATCGGCTCTATTTGGCACAGTGGAAACGAGATTTCGGGTGACTAAGACAATCGGATTTGTCCCCTTTTTCGATATCGGTACCGTGTCGACGCAACAATATCCGAACACCCACTCGAAATGGTTTAAATCGGTCGGCCTGGGACTGCGCTATTTTGCCTTTTTTGGTCCGCTCCGCTTTGACGTAGCGCTCCCGTTGAATCGGCGGCATAAATATGAGTCCTCTCCCGACAAAAAGCCCCAATATTTCGACCCCTTTCTCCAATTTTACGCAAGCATAGGACAGACATTTTAATGAGATGGTTTAAACGAATCTCCTACTTTCTTTTAATATTTTTCCTTCTTGTGGGAGCCTTTTTCGCCTATTTACAAAGTCGATGGGGACAAGATTTCATCCGCTCTCTCATCACCTCTTCTTTGGAAAAGGGGCACGTGGTTGTAACATTTGGATCGATCGAAGGGCAATTGCCTCAGAAATTAACCTTCCACCAAATCGGCGTCTCTTTGCCCGATGGTTCCCATTTAAGCGTCGATACCCTCTCGGCCCAAATCTCTTTGCTCCGTTTACTCAAAAGAGAAATCTCTTTTTCTGAAATTACCGCCTCAAAAGTGGATTGGGTTAGCGGATCAAAACAGGGAGAAGGGATTTTGGCTTCAGGCCCTGGCATCCCCGCTCTGCCCGTTTCGCTCTCCATAAAATCTTTTCACGCAACAGACGTTACGATCGACGAAGTGGGACCGATTGATCTTACAGGGCGTATTGAAATTGGCGCTCGGGAACACCATTTCTTTCTCGATCTTAACGCGCTAAAAGAGGAAGATCGAGCTCGCTTCATGGTTTTGGTGAAAAAAGGGGGACATACCCAATGGAGCTTAAAGCTCGACACGGCCGACTCATCCCATTTCCGTTCTCTTTATCCTGTGCCCATTGTGGGAGCTCTGCATGTAAAATTATCGGCGAGCACCGATGCAAAGGGCACTTTACAAGGCCGTTTTGATGGAAAAGCGACCCCCAAAGAGATAGCTTCCCGATTTGCCATCGATTGGAATTTTAACGGCAAATTTAGCCACGCTAGAGGCGCAGGGCTCGATATCTCCCGTTTTTCCCTTTCCAGTACGCTAGGTCAGGTGCAAGGGAACCTCCTGTTTGATAAAGAGGGAACGTTGGAATCGGGCGGGGGGAAAATCCAAACCGACCATCTACTTACCGATCCGTTTCAAGGGCGCATTTTTGGCCGCTGGCTCCTGAAAACAGAAAATGATCAGACGGTAGGAAAAATCCTCGCCCAAGTCGAGACGTTGCAAATAGGCCCTTACGATTTTAAAAACGTGCAAATGGTGGCCGATGGTTCCCTAAGCGGCCTAGGAACATTTACTGTTGAGGGGCTCTACAAAGGGCAAGATTGGAAAGGGAAGGGCTCTTTCGATGGACAGAACACGTCCTTTAAGCTCCAAGAACTCTCTCTTGTCTCTCCCGAAGTCAATGGCATAGGCGATCTCGAATTTTTCTATCGAGGCGGCTGGGCAGGCAAGGTCGACGCAACTGTGGAAAATCTCACCTTAGCTAAACCCCTCTTGCCTGAGCTCGATCTATTTGGCCAGTTGCGGGTAAAATGGCAATGGCAGGAAAACGAGCTGCTCCTCGATCTCATCGGCTCCAATTTATATATTCAGTCACTCTATTTCCAGACGGGAGCTCTCTACACCAATTTGCGCGATCCCCTTAATCATCCCCTCGGACACGCCTCATTCGACTTTGAAAACGGCAAGCTGGGAGAACTCTCGATCGATTCAGCTCTATTTGAGACCGATATTGGAGGCAATCACTGGCCCTTGCGCTTTTTTGCGGAAGGGGTATGGGTGCGCGATTTTGAGAGCCGCATGGAAGGCGTCTGGCATCTCGATCAAACAGGTCTTACCGGCGCTATTCACGATTGGAAGGGATTGTTTTATTCCCACCCCTTTACTCTTCGAGAACCCACCTCGTTTGCTTGGAATGCCAATCTGATCGAATTAACCCCCTTTCACATCGATTTAGGGAAAGCCAGCGTTGCCGGTCAGTTCAAAAAAGGGAAAGAACTGGGAGACGTCGCTTTGCAACTCGACCATTTTCCCCTCGATTTTCTCTCTGTCAACCCTCTCGAGGTCGATATCTCTGGAGAGGTCAACTTTGCGGGATCTCTCACGCAGACCGGTCAAAAAATGGAAGGGAGCTTTGAATCCTTGTTCCAAAATATCGAAATCAAACAGCTCGGGCAAATCGATCCGATCCACGCCGAAGGGACCATAAAAGGACGCCTTCATGACGAGCGATTAAATTTCCAAGCAAACCTGGCTGACCGAGATGC
>PLXF01000178.1 GCA_003151315.1 Parachlamydiales bacterium | reverse complement strand
GAATTTTAAATCACTATATAACCTCGACTTGGCGCACGCAAAGTCGAGTTAACCGCAAGAGGGGAGTGGTATGGGAGACTTGCTCGGTTGGCCGGGCACCTCTCGGACCAAGCGCGGGACGGCGAAGCCTGATGTGTTTTCTTGTAAGAATTGGATCAGTTCTTGCGCTCTCTCATCGCTTACCGCAAAATGGGCCGCCCCTTCTACTAAATCGAGTTGATGCAGGTAGTAGGGGATGATGCCGTTTTGGACTAATGTTTCTGACAGATCTAGAAGTGTTTTTTCGTTATCGTTTACCCCTTTCAATAAGACAGCCTGATTTAAGACGGGAATGCCGAGTTTTTGGAGCCGCTTTAATGAGGCCGCTACATCGATATCGATTTCTTGAGGGTGATTGCAGTGGATGATAAAAATGATCTGCTTAGAGGAACTTTCGAGGATTTGTAAAAACGAATTGTCGATCCGCTCGGGAATCCCTATGGGAAAGCGGGTGTGGAAGCGGATTTTTTTAATGTGGGGGATCGTTTCGATTCCGGCAAAGAGCTGCGCTAATTGCCCATCGGTTAGAGAGAGGGGATCGCCTCCGCTCAAGATCACTTCGTTTAGATCTGTGTGCTGCTGTAGGTACTGAAGTTCTTGGGCAAAGTCTGCCGTTTGTGTTTCGTAAGGGAAGTTTTGGCGAAAACAGAAGCGGCAATGCATAGCGCAAGCCGATGTTGTTAGGATGAGGGCTCGCCCCTGATATTTTTGCAGGAGTTTCTTTGTTTTTTGAAAGGAGGAATCCTGAACCGGTTCAGAGACAAATCCTGGGGATGAGTCCAATTCTTTTTTTAGGGGAACAAATTGTAGGAAGAGAGGGTCGTCTGTAGTATTTTTTTTAATCTTTTCGGCCAAGCGGCGGGGAAGGTTGAGGACAAAACGGGGATGAGGAAGAACCTCTTTTCTTAAATCAGGAGATAACTCTAAGAAGTCGGCTAGCTCTTCCCAATAATAAAAATTTTTACGTTGGATTTGACGCCAAGCGGGAACGGGAATTTTGTTAAGTAGGGCTGTCATAGGGCCGCCCATTTTACAGGGTGGGAGCCCCAGTGTCAATTTCCACTTTTTTCATGAGCCCGTGTAAAGCCGCTTTACATTTTTCGGGAGAGAGCTTTTTTAGGGGGAGAAGGGGTTCTCTAACGATATCGGCGCCTAAAGAGGTCAATTTGGCGACTAGCTCTTCATATCCCCGGTCGAGAAATTCCACATTGGAGATGGTGCTGATGTCTGGGGATAGTAGGGCTGCCATTACATAGGCAAAGCCAGCTCGGAGATCGGGTATGGAAAAGTTGTGCCCTTTGAGGAGGGAAGGGCCTTTAACGACAAGGCTGTGGTGGTGGTTGCTGGAGGCAAATCGGCATTGTTTACCGCCGAGACATTGGGTGAAGAGTTCGATATCGGCTCCCATCTCTTTGAGCATATGGGTGTAGCCAAATCGGTTTTCATAAACCGTTTCGTGGATGACCGATGCCCCTTGAGCTTGGGTCAGGAGCACGACGAAGGGCTGCTGCCAATCGGTCATAAAGCCGGGGTGGACGTCTGTTTCCAGATGGAGTCCCCCTTTAAGGGGTTGATCGTAGAAAAACTCGATCCCGTTACTTTTGACGTGAAACCCGCCGCCTAGTTCCCGGATTTTGTTGAGAAAGGCGATCATGTGGAGATGCTCGGCCCCCTCGATAAAGACGCGCCCTTTTGTGCTGATGGCTGCCATAGCGTAGGAGGCCACTTCGTTCCTATCGGTAAGGACTGTGTGCTCCACTTCCTGGAACTGGTGGGCTTGCTGGATGCAAATTGTCCGATCGGCATCCACCATGATATTAGCGCCTAATTTTTGCAGAAAAAGGATGAGATCGATGATTTCCGGTTCAATTGCGGCGTTTTTGATGAGGGTTGTCCCTTTGGCTCGGACGGCGGCAAGGATAGTGTTTTCGGTTGCGCCCACAGAAGGATAGCTAAGAGAGATGACGGCTCCCGTTAGTCCTTGGTGTGCCTGGGCAAAATAGGCCCCCTCTTTTTTCATCTCCCGAAATTCGATGCGGGCTCCGAGTTTTTGTAGGGCGCTGATGTGTAAGTCGACAGGCCGAGAGCCGATGAGATCGCCTCCTATAGTGGGAACGATAATATCTTCATCAGTTCGGCCTAAGAGGGCTCCGATCATTAGGATGGGGATGCGATTTGAGCCGGAGTAGCGTTGAGGAACGTAGGAGGTTTTAAGTTCTTTTGTCGTGATTTTAAGGATTTTTTCTTCTCGGTTCCACTCCACTTGGGAGCCGATTTCCCGGCAGAGATTGACGGTGATTTCTACATCGAGGATGTTAGGGACGTTGTAGAAGGTGCACATTTTGTCGGAGAGAAGCGAGGCGACGAGGAGTTTTGTCATGGCGTTTTTGGCGCCCGCGGCTTTAATTTTCCCTTCGAGGGGTTTGCCCCCTTTGATTTTTAATACGTCCATCGCTGCTCCTTAGTCACTTAAAATCCCTCTTAAATCGTACAGCAAATTTTCATTTTTTGATAGGGCTGAAGGGAGGGGTGATTGATAAAAGCATATTAGACCTCTTTCGAAACTTAGCGGTGACGAAAATTTAGCGCAAAGACGCCAAGTCGCCAAGACGCAAAAAAATAGGATTNNCCCACTACGTTTCGAAAGAGGTCTATTTTTGGAGTTTTGTCCCTTTTTCTCCGATTTGCTATAATCGCTCTATCGTCTACAAAAGGTAAAAAAATATGCAACCCGATTTTCCCATATTCCGAACAGGAATAGGACAGGATAGCCACCGTTTTTTGCCCGCTGAATCTTCAAAACCTTGCGTCATTGGTGGGGTCATTTTTGACGGTGTTCCCGGTTTGGATGCCGACTCAGATGGAGATGTCGTTTATCATGCGCTCTGCAATGCGATTACCTCATTGACGGGAGTTCCTATATTGGGAGGTATCGCCATCGAGCTTTGTCGTAAAGATGGAATCACCGACTCCCAGGTCTATTTGGAAAGAGCTCTAAAGGCTTTAGGAGCGCAAAAAATTATCCATATTGCTTTCACGATCGAGGGGAAAAAGCCCCGTATGCAAGAGAAGATCGACGTGATGAGGAGAAAAATTGCCCGCGTTTGCGGCCTTCACGAAAAAAGANNTGGCCTTCAATGCTTTTGCGTACTGACCACAGCAGAAAGGATTCTTATGCGCGATAATAAATTGGAACTCGATCTTCAGTAGACATCCAGTCGGTACCGCTTTTCTGTGCGTAGGGCTTTTAGGTAGAAGCGGGCCGCCTCTTCGGTGAGGCCCCCTTGCTCTTGAACAATCAGTTGGAGCATTTTGTCTACGTCTTTCGCCATTCTCTCCGCATCTCCACATACAAAGAGGTATGCTCCCTGTTGGAGCCAGTCCCAAACGGCGGCGCTATTTTCATAAAGTCTATGCTGCACGTAGATCTTCTCAGCCTGATCGCGCGAAAAGGCGGTGTCGAGGCGGAGAAATTGCTGCTTTTGTAATTCGGTGAAAAAAGGTTCGTAATAAAAGTCTGTGTGGCGGCTCCGCTCGCCGAAAAAGAGCCAATTGGCGCCACCGGCATTGTGGGTGAGGCGCTCTTGCAAAAAGGCACGAAAAGGGGCAACGCCTGTTCCGGGACCTATCATGATCATCGGCGCCTCAAGAGGAGGAAGCTGAAAGCCGTTCGAGGGTTGGATGTAGATGGGGATGGGGGTCGATTCGATTTCTGCGTCGCTACACAAAAATCCGCTGGCAACCCCTTGCCGGATTTCGCCTTGGGTCTCGTAGGTTAGGGAAGCAATCAATAGATGGATCTCATCGGGGTGAACGGACGGGGAAGAGGCGATCGAGTAAAATCGGGGCATTAGAGGCATGAGCAGAGCGGAGAACTCTTGCGCGCAGAGTCGGGCGTTGGGATATTTTTTTAGGATATCGAGGACGCTATGGGATTGGAGGAGCTGATTGACCTCTCCTTTATTCTCTAGAGGGACCGCTTCGCCTTGTAGATGCAGGGCTTTTAATAGGGTGGAATTGGCTTTGCAGAGATTGGCTTTATAGAGGAGGAAATCCCGTAGCGGGCGGTTTGTAGCGGCTCGTGCGTCAAAAATCTCTTCAGAGCCTGAAAGCTTTAGCCTTTCTAAGAGGGTCTCTACAGTTTTTGTATGGTTCGCCGGATAGACGGCTACGCTGTCGCCGACTGTAAAGGGGAGGTGATTTTGAGAGAGTTCTAACGAGAGGTGGTAAGTTTTTTTTGTCGAAGAGGGGGCGCTGAGCAGCGTGCGCTCTTTTATATAAGAGATATAGGGATTGGTGCGTGTGTACGTTGACAAGGTCTTACCTAAAAGAATAGAGTGGGGGAAAACGGGGTTTTACACATGAAGTTTCTCGCTTTATTCTCTTCCCTATTGTTAATGAGTAGCTGCAGCCAGGACGGAGATGTCATGCGCCGCAACTACGTTATTTCTAAAACAAATGAGCTCGCTCCGGAATCTATGGAACACGACGAATCGGCTCAACCTTGAGTCGCGAGTTCTTTCAGGTCCTTTAGCTCCCACCCTTTTTTGAGTCGATCCATTTTTTTATTGGAGATTCCACCTAGGGTCTCGATCGCTGTCATCAAGCGGACTCGCGTTCGATCTTTTCCTAGCAATGTGACCGAGTCGNNAACACAAGCAAATAGGATATGCATAATTACTTTTTTGTGATGGACTCCAAACACTTCGGCTGCTTCATGGGAAGCTTTATCTAAAGCGGCGCCGCTCCAATCCTCTTGTGCATCGAGTGACCAGATGATCGCTTGGATTATGCAGCTCACCAATTCAGGCGAGATGTTTTTGGGGCAGAGGAGTTCGGGGGTAAGCTTCAGGTCGTTGATAAAGAGAAAATCGCAGAGCGAAAGAAAGTCGGAAAAGGTTTTAATCCGAGTATGAACTAGGGGCATGAGCTTTTTCATGAATCCTTCGTTAAATTGCCACTCGACCAGTCTTCCCCAAAGCTGATCTTCGGGAATCGATTCGATGATTTTCTTCTGGTTGACCCAATTGAGTTTTTGGACATCGAAGAAAGCCCCGGAGATCCCAATGCGCTTCGGATCGAAGGCTTCGATAATCTCATCCAGCGTATAAATCTCTTTCTCTGAGGGCATGCTGTAGCCCATCAGAGTGAGGAAGTTGATGAGCGCTTCAGATAAATAACCGCTATCGCGGAAGTAGAAGATCGACGTGGGGTTCTTCCGTTTAGAGAGTTTTTTCCCATCCTTGCCGAGCAATAGAGGCATGTGCATAAAGGTCGGGGGTGTCCAGCCAAATGATTCGTAGAGCAAAATGTGTTTGGGCGTGGAACTCATCCACTCGTCGCCGCGTATTACGTGGGTGATTTTCATTAAGTAGTCGTCGACAACGTTGGCCAGGTGATAGGTGGGAAATCCGTCTGATTTGAGGAGAACTTGGTCATCGATGTCGGCCCAAGGGGAGGTGATTCTCCCTTTAATGGCGTCTTCATAGATGCAATCGCCTGTCAAAGGCACTTTTAGGCGGATCACGAAGGGTTGCCCCGCTTCTTCTCGCTTCCGCACCTCTTCAGGGCTTAAGTTTCTATAGCGTCGATCGTATCCGCCCCGCTTCCCTTGCGCCGCGGCGACTTCTCTCATTTCGGTGAGCTCTGCAGCGGTAGCGAAACATTTATAGGCGTTCCCTTTTTCTAGGAGGTCGTAGGCGTGCTTTTGGTAGATTTCGGTCCGTTCCGACTGCCGGTAGGGGCCGTAAGGGCCTCCAATGTCGGGACCTTCGTCCCACGGAATGCCACACCAGTGGAGCGCTTCTAAAATATTTCTTTCATATTCCGGACGGCTGCGGGACTGATCTGTATCTTCGATTCTGAGGATAAATTTCCCTTTAAAATGGCGGGCGAAAATCAGATTGAAAAGGGCAATGTAAGCGGTCCCTACATGGGGATCGCCTGTAGGCGAGGGGGCAATACGGACACGGACGGTCATGGATATCTCCTAAAAAGAGATCCATTTTCTCAATCTGGCAGGTTTAAGGCAAGCCTCGCCGTATGAAATCCATTTGTAACTATTCGGATACCTCCAGATTAAACGTAACTTATTGAACCACAGAGAGCGATAGAGAACACAGAAAAGTCTGAAAAGGCGCTGAAACAAAGGGATTATTTTTTGCTATATTCTCTGTGCTCTTTGTGATCTCTGTGGTTTAAACGGCTTAAGCTAATTAATCTTTCTGAATAGTTATAGTGATTTAAAATTCTATCAATAGAATTTTAAATCACTATATACCTCTCGTGATTCAAGAATCGGCTTTTGAGGCGCGAGAGGTATACATCTATTTTTCGGTGCTCATTAAGAAAATTAGGTCTTTCATGACATTAATCGATTCGGCTAGTTGGAGGTCAGTTTGGCTGAAAAGGTCGACCGATTCTGAATCAAAATTTTTCTTTGACAGTTCTTTGAGAAAATTTTGGTAGTTTTTGTTCGATTCAATCCGCAATTGGGAATTTTTGGTTAGGTTCTCTGCATAAGGCTCTAGCATGGTTAGCTTGGCTTGGAGGTTGTATCTGTACATAGGGCCGAGTTGGAGGCGGTGAAAAGGGGAGATGTCGGAGAGGTCGTCGTCGAAATGGGGCTCGATTTCGTCATTTTCTAACGGAAATTTAGCATATTTTTCGCCGATTTCTAGCTGAGAGAGGATGCCGGGGATCTCAATGTCCGATTGGACTCCTGTAAGCTGGGGACTTTTCCCCGATACGGTGTAGTAGCGGCCTCTAGTGACTTTGTATTCTCCCTGAGGGTTAACCTTCGGATTATTGACCGGATCTAAGGTGAAGGTTTGAAAGGTCCCTTTCCCAAACGTGTGGGCGTCGCCAATGACAAGAGCTCGGCCATAATCTTGCAAGGTTTGAGAGACGATTTCGGCGGCAGATGCGCTAGCTTGGTTGACCAAGACGAGGAGGGGGCCGTCCCAGGAGGGTTTCCCATCTACTTCTCGTAGGTGTTGCACTTTTCCATTGCTGTCTTTGATAGAAACGACGACCCCTTTATTGATAAATAGGCCTGTGACACCAACAGCTTGGGTAAGAAGGCCTCCGGCATTGCTTCTCAGATCGAGGATTACCCCTTTTAGCTTATGGTCTCTTTTAGTCTGTTCGAGGATTTTACGGATGTCGCTGGAGGAGGAGCTTTTTTGGTCTTGGTAGAAAGAGAAGAGGCGCAGGTGGGCGATGACGCCATCGCCGTAGGGCTCAAAGGAGCTTTCGAGGCGGCTCTCTTCTAAGACGACTTCATTGCGGATGAGCTCAATATCGAGCTTTTCCACCGCTTTTTTATCTTCTTCCATCGTCTCTCGTAAAATGGTGAGCAAGACGGGGGTCCCTTTTTCTCCTCGGATCATCTCGACGGCGTCGCTGATATCGTAGCCGACGATCGGCTCGTTATTAACGGCAATGATTCGGTCATTGATTTTTAGCTTATTACTGATGCTAGCTGGGCTGTTTTCTAAGATGCGGACGACCGATAAGCCGTCGAGATTATCCCGCAATTGAGCGCCGATGCCAAAGAGGCGCTGCTGCACCTGGATCATGAATTGATTCGCTTCCATGGGCGTGAAATAGTTGGTGTGGGAATCGAGGGAAGCGGTGGTGGCTTTGAGGATATGGGATAAAATTACGCGGCTGCGGTCTTCTGGAGTGGCTCCGAGGATTTCCGCCTCATTGAGGGCTCTGCGTTTGCTTAAGCGGGCCATAAACCGTTCGCGGCTCTCTTCGCCCAGGCGGTCGCAAGCTTCGAGTTGTAGCGCCTTGATGCGTAAAAGCCTCGTTTGCAGCTCTTCGGGGGTGCAGGCCCATTTCAGGTCTTTGAATTCATCGCTTTTTACTTCGCTAGGCAGCTCTTTTTGAGCCATCTCTTTTTCTAAAAGCCCCCGCCTTTCAACCGCAGATCCCATCACTGTGTAGATGTCGGAAAAAACAGAAAAGTCGGTGGTTTTAAAGTTATCGAGGCTCTCCTTGAGAGTCTCTTCTGTGGGGTTCATCCAAGCTTCGATTTCCGATTCGAGAAGGTAGGTTTTAGTGGGGTCGAGCTCTTCGAGGAAGTTGCGGAGGGTCCTTTCCATGAGCTGGGGAGTGAGGTACTTATAGGTTGCGTGAGCCTTTAAGATCTCTTCGATTTTTATTTTCACATCTCGAGGGATGATTTCGGGGAGTTTTGCCTCGCAAACGGTAAAAAAGAAGAAAAAGAGGGTGAAAAAAACTTTTCGGAACATCTGTAACCTCAACTCTTTAATTGTCAAGCGCTTGTATAGCGAAGCAAGGGGCTCGCTACGTATCTTGAGCGGGAAAAGATTTCACTATATCGAAAAGGGCGAGTTTGTCGCTATGAAAAATATCATATTATAACGGTTTGTATTTCAATGAGTTGCGAATGTCTTCGCCAGCACTCCTCCCTCATTATAAAATACTTACCTTTGTGAAAGAAAAGGATTGAATTAAATTGTCATTACATGAAATAATGTTTACATGAACAGTTAAAATAACAGAGTAAAAAGCCAAATCGAGCAAATATTATTTTGACGGGCTTTATAACTGTAAAAACTAACATTAACAAACTCGTTTAGGAGGAAGAAACCATGGATGCTGTACAAGCAGACGTAGGGCAAGTAAAAGAAACAGCTAAGGTAGTATCAATTACCGAAGCGGCCCGTATTAATAACGTTACACGCCAAGCTATTTACGTGGCGATTAAGCAAAAAAAGTTGAAGGCAACGAAAGATTCAACACGTTGGACTATTCACTTGGATGATCTCGAAGAGTATCGACGCAATAAATACTCTAGAACCAAGTCGATGTTTAACGGCGAACTTCTTTTTGACAACAAAAAAGGGTTCTATTCCGTGAATCAGGCAGCTAGATTTTTAAACGTACCGGCGCAGAAAATCTATTATGCGACACGAGTAGGTTTACTCAAAGCTACCCGCCGCGGAGCTGCTTGGGTTATCCTTGTTGAAGACATTAAAGGTTATCAAGACAACTACCTAAACAAGAAGCCGAAAGTCGGCTAATTGTTACCAGGAAGCCTTGGTGAAAAAAAGCCCCATTTCCAGGGGCTTTTTTTTTGTCTGGAAGTTTTAGTGATTTAATAGACCTCTTAGTGATGACGGAAATTTAACGCAAAGGCGCCAAGTCGCGGAGACGCAAAGAAATGGGGTTTTTTCAACTCTGACATAGAAAGAATCAACAATAATTTATAAAAATTTTTGCGTCTCCGCGACTTGGCGTCTTTGCGTTAAATTTTCGTGTCCAGTAAGTTCCGAAAGAGGTCTAAGGAAGTCCCGCACCGCAATAAACACCTGGGTCGCAGGGCTTCTCTACACCGTGTTTATCCTTTTTTATCCTTAGCCACGCCTCGTGGCGTCATCTGGTCCCGGCTTTTCTGCTAGGTGGATTTGATGACTTGGAAGTCTTTGATGTGGAGCTGAATGGAGGCCTTGTTGAGGAACATGTTGATATGAGGCGTGAAAGCGATCCTAAGCGGCATGTTTTTTTTCCGCAACTGCTCTTTGCGGGGCGCTAAACCAAACCCTATCCCTTCTAACATCCGATCTCCTTGTTCCAGAAAAAATTTCAGATGGATATTCCCCACTAATTTGGGGGGCCAAATTTGGTGGGCTTCGCAATAGAGGATCGGCGGCGGGTTTTCATTGCCGAAGGGCTCTAATAAGGAAAGGGATTCCATGAAATCGAAGGTGAGCTCGTGGAAATCGATTTTTCCATCGAGATAGAGCTTTGGAGTAACGTCTTTTTCTTGTAGGGCGGCTCTCGCCGCTTCGATGAAGTATTTCTTAAAGGCGGGGATGTCTGACTCTTTAATCGTAAGCCCTGCGGCGTAGTCGTGTCCGCCAAAATTGATGAGGAGATCTTCCCTGTTTTTTAGGACGGGGAGGAGGGGAAATTCGGGGATGGTGCGGATCGAGCCTTTGCCGATTCCCTGATCGATCGAAATAATGAGAGTCGGGCGGTTGTATTGTTTGGCGATTCGGGCAGAGATAATAGCGATAATGCCGGGATGCCATTTATCGGAGTAGAGGACGATGGCTTTGTCTTGCAAAATATCGGGGTTTAAAAAGATAAACTCCTCAATATTATCGGAGGCCTCTCGCTCAATTTTTTGCCGTTCGATGTTGTGCAGATCGAGCTGTTGGGCTAGCACTTCCGCCTCGTGGGGGTCCCGAATGAGGAGAAGCTCGACCCCTTTGATCGGATCGGCTACGCGTCCTAAGCTATTTAGGCGGGGAGCTACTTTCGAGGCGAGATCTGAAGGGGAAAGGTCATTTGCCTGGTAATCTCCCATTTGGAGGAGTTTGGCCAGTCCTACCCTTTTCATCAATTTTATCTGCTTTAGTCCATAACGGACCAAAATCCGATTTTCCCCTTTTAAGGCTCCCATATCGGCCACTGTGCCGAGTGCAACGAGATCGAGGTAATTTTTTAGATCGATCGCATCGGGAGCGATCTCCTCATTTTCGATGAGGTAATTGGTGACGGCATGAGCGAGTTTAAAAGCGACTCCTACGCCGGTCAACTCTCGGTTGGGGTAGGTGCTATTTNNATTGATCAGCTTGGGGTTGAGAGTGGCGATGCAATTGGGGATCTTGGAGGTGGGTTCATGGTGATCGGTTACGATGACGTCGATTCCATGTTGGACAACTTCTTGGATCTCTTTGGCGGCTGTGATGCCGCAATCGACGGTGATCATCAATTTGCAGTGGAGATCGATCGCAATTTGTAGCGCATCGCCAATGAGACTTTTGCGGAGCATGGCGCGATTGGGGACGTTGAAATAGACCTTCGCTCCGATCGCTCGCAAAAACTCGGTCAACAGGGTGGCGGCTGTCATCCCATCGACGTCGTTNNACCGCTTTATCCATATCGGGAAATAGCTCGGGATCGAAGAGGTTGGGAAGTTTCGCGTAGAGGAATTCGTGGATCTGCTCGATGGAGGTAAATCCGCGGGAAATTAGGATTTGCGCCGTTACCGGATGGATATTGAATTCATCGATAATGGCTTGAAAAAGGGTGGGGTTTTTCTCGGGGAAAACCCAAATTGGCCCTTGTGCATTAGTCAAAGCTTCCATCCCCGAGAGTCATTGGTAAAAAAGGTCCCATTTTTGTGAGTATATAGGTCCCCCTATTTTAAAG
>PLXF01000114.1:5792-6066 GCA_003151315.1 Parachlamydiales bacterium | reverse complement strand
TTGAGTTCCAACACCTCTATCCGCACTTCGCGAAAATGGAGGAAGAGGGCGAGGCAGATAATGCAGATAAATCCGACGATTAGGCGCCACCCCCGATCATTCGAGGCAAGCCAAGCTCGCCACTTGTCATAGACTTCATCTGTCTTTTTCATAAGTTAAATATAGCAAATTGTTGATTTATACCGCTCGTGATTCAACAATTGCCTTTTTAAGACGAGCCCAAAACGGTTAGGAAGGCCTCAAGAATTCTACCCAACGTAATTCAAAAGTTGGT
>PLXF01000114.1:0-5753 GCA_003151315.1 Parachlamydiales bacterium | reverse complement strand
CTTTCAACTGGACACAGTATATAGTCGTTTTCAGGAAAGAGGATTGGAATTTTGACCCAATCATGATACAATTTAGTGTATAAATTTTTTTGAAAAATAGGGTTAAGGTAGAGCATGGAAAAAAAACATCAAAGCTCAGCTCGTCGATACCGTCCTCAGCGCTTTGCTGACGTGGTGGGACAAGGGGCCGTCCTCACTACCTTGCAAAACGCTCTCCGGCTAAACCAGATCGCTCACGCCTACCTTTTTTGCGGATCCCGGGGAGTCGGGAAAACGACGCTGGCCCGCCTTTTCGCCAAAGCGCTCAATTGCCCGAACCGCCAATCTGACATGGAACCGTGCAACGAATGCCCCTCTTGCCTCGAAATCGCCTCGGGGCAGTCGCTCGATGTGATCGAAATCGACGGCGCGTCGAATCGGGGAATTGACGATATCCGGCAGATTAATGAAACGGTCGGCTATGCCCCCTCTCATGGCCTATATAAGATCTACATCATCGACGAAGTGCACATGCTCACAAAGGAGGCGTTCAACGCCCTGCTCAAAACCCTCGAAGAGCCTCCAGAAAAAGCGAAGTTTTTCTTTGCGACGACCGAACCCCATAAAGTGTTGCCCACGATCATTAGCCGCTGCCAACGGTTCGACCTTTTACGCATCGGCCCTAACCAAATCTTCGAAAAACTGTCCCAAATCGCCCAAGATGCACAAAGAATCGTAGAACCTGGCGCACTCCACCTTATCGCCTCTTTTGCCGACGGCTCTCTACGCGATGCCGAATCCCTATTCGATCAAATCCTCTGCTTTGCTTCGGCCACTGTGACCGATGAAACGGTGCGCGATGCGCTCGGCCTGCTCAGCGAAGAACATTTTTTCACCCTCGATCAGGCTTTTTCCGAATGTCGACTCCCCTACGCGTTTGAACTCATAGATCGGCTATTCCAATCGGGCAAAGACCTCTCCCACTTTTTTGAACAACTTGTCGAACACTACCGCCGCATCGCTCTCGTTAAAACAGTCGGGGAAAAAGGGCTTCCACCTCACCTATCTGCAAGCTACGGATCGACCGCTCGCCTCTATACGCAAGGGCAGAGTCTGTACATTCTAGAGATGCTGATTCATACAGAATCGCAGATGCAAAAAAGCGCGCTCCCCCGAGTGACCCTCGAATCGACCCTTTTACACATTATCCGGAGTAAAAATCGAGTTCCCCTTGAAGTGATCGCAAGGCGGCTGAGTGAACTAGAAGAGACTCTTAAAAAAACGCCCGATGCCTCGATTCACATAGAAGAGCCGAGCAAAATGGTTGCAGCACCGCAGCCCCCAGAAACCGAGACCCCGGCTCCGATGCAGCACATCAAAACAGTTCTCATCCCGACGCCGCTACCTCCAGCGCCGCAACTTGAAGAGTCTTATGCTCCGATGGAGCCCATTAAAACAGTTCACATAGAGACACCTCTTTGCTCCGCACCGCACTCCGAAGAACCCGACGCTCCTACGCAAACAATGGAGCCCCCTGTTCTAGCCGAAACGGCCCTGCCCAAGCCACCGATTGAAGCGGCGCCCGTCGTGGAAAAACATCTCGGCCATTTTGAAACTGTCATGCGATTTGCCGCCGTAGAATTAGAAGGAAAACTAGTAAAATAGGAGATAAAAATATGGGAAGCGGATTTTCCAAAATGAAAAAACAGGCCCGGATGATGCAAGAGCAGTTTGGGCAGATGAAAGATAAAATGCAAAGTACGCTCGTAGAAGGCAGCGCTGGCAATGGCCTTGTAACCACAGTACTCAACGGCGAAAAAATGGTGAAAAAAATCGTCATTAAACCCGAGTGCGTGAATCCTAACGATATTGAAGGGCTGCAAGATCTGATTGTCGCAGCGTTCGAAAATGCGGCCGGAAAAATCGAGAAAGAGAGCCCCATGCCTCAAATGCCTGGATTTGGCCTAATGCCCCAGTAAAAATTACTCGCCAAGAACTAAAAAGGGAGAAATATGATCGGAATCGGAAGTGATGGGAAACCTAGAGCTCTTTCCCCTTTCCCCGAGAGAGATTCCGGTTTTAGCTTTGCTGAAAACAAAACAGCACAAGCAGCCTTAAAGATTTTTACCACCGAAAAACGCACCTCTCCGGAATGTTATGTAGAGCCTTCGGGACTAGAGGGGAGAATTTCCAGTCCCTCACCATTCTCCCGCATCCCCTCTTGGCCCAACTTATTTGATGAACGGTCAGCTCCCTTAGAATCAGGCTCATTAAGCTTAGATCAAGCGAGCTATCCGCCCCTTAGCGGAGAGGAACTCATCTCCTCTTACCGAAGTGGACAATCTCCCTCTTTTCCAGAAGGAGTTCTTCAATTTCCTTCTCTTGGCTTCCCCGACGATCCGCTCCATTTTTTTGGCGAACCTTTTATCGGTCAAATTCCTCAGACCGAAGCGCCAAAAGAGATTAGCCCCCCACCCGCTCAATACGCCCCATTACCCAAAAAGACGATAAAGCGCCGACTCCGCCACCCGCCGACCTACATCCCTCCCTCTTATCGATTTTTTAAAAGGACGGCCGATTTAGTGAGCAGTTCATTTACTATAAACAATCTGGTTGATTTTTACGAATATTTAGAGGCATTCCAAATCGCAGCCGATGAAATCAAAGCCGCATGTCCTAGAGATCCAGAAAACCCCTCGATTAGCAGAGCTATTAAAATATTCATAAAAAAAAGCGCGAATCAGTTAAAAGATTTGATTAAAAAAGGTTCCTTGCAAGTCGTCCTTTTTGCACAAAAAGATCCCGTCTTAAAACAAACAGATCTAATCATCCCCTTTCTCGACCAGGCTCAAGAGATACACGAACAGATCGAACTGGCCCGCCTGCTGGTAATCTATCCGCCGGGCAACCCATACCCGTTTGGACAATTTCTGGCTCGTTTGGAAGAAGAGGATCCGCTCATTCAAACTCTACTAGCCAGATTTCCTATATCGACCCGCAAAAAACGAACCCTATCTCTCGTATAGCAGTCGCAAACGAAAGGCCAGGATGCCTATACCGCGCCCGAATCAGCGCAGTAAGCCCCCGCCTCTTTGGTTGACATAAGGTAACTTATTCAGACACCTCTAGATTAAACGGAAGTTCTTGAACCACAGAGATCACAGAGGACTAGAGAGGCCGCGAAACGCGGCTAAAAATGATCAATCCCTTCGTTTTTAACGCTTTTCAGACTTCTCTCCCGTCCTCTGTGATCTCTGTGGTTCAACACTTCCGTTTAATGTAGGAGTATCTGAATAGTTACGAGTATTTGTCTCTACCCCGATCCTCGCCAAAAGATTCTTTAATTCGTTGGTAATCAGAGCATTACGATTTCTGCAACGCCCGCCATTGGCTATCAATTAGTTCTGCTTACCAAAAACGGATATTTCTGAAAAAGCAGTAATTAATACATTTTTCTTGAATTAAATGTTATATATATATTATAATTTAAACATAACAAACAATATAAACTATAAAAATAAGGATTTTTCATGATTTCAAGTTCACATTTAGACTTCAATACAACATTTGAAACTACGGATACCCCCAAACACAAAGCAACAACCCCTATTATTGATCATAGAGTACGAGACACTGCCTTGATATGCCTTGCAATTCTTGGCGGATCGGCTGCCCTGGTTGGTTTAATTTTTGGCTTGCATGGAGTAGCGGCTGTTGGAGGCATACCGATTCTTGGTATTGCTTTGGCTGCAGTAGGTCTACCAACCGCAGTTGTTGCGGGCGTAAAGCTATATAAAATTAATCAATTAAATGAAAAACAAAGGCTTAGCGAATTGGAAACAATGAGCTTTTCTGAAATTTTAAATGATCCCACTGCAGTTTATCCAAACCTAGTGAGTAACCAAAACGAAGGCACCCCACCAGGTACCCCACAAGAGAAAAATAGATTGAAACGTCTCCGAGCAGCAAATTATTTAATGGGTGGGGAAAAAATGCATAAAAAATTTCTAGATCAACATCCTCAACAGCTTTCTGAGGTAGAAATCCTGCAGATATATGGATTCTCCGTGCTTGGTTGGGCGAAGAGCGCCAGCATGTTTCCCTATATAAAGAACTAGCCACAACAGGAAATGGCCCCTATTAAAAAATAGGGGTCACTTTTGCAAATAGTCCCTCAAAAAACTAATCCTGAATTAACTTAAATTATCTTAACGTAGCGATAGCCAGAAACTGCTTGAGTTCGTGCGCTGCTGTGAAGCTCAGTGCGTCTTCAGCTAGTCGGCAAGCCTCTAACATTCTCCATTTGCGGATAGTATGTTTAACGAGGGGAATATGGCGGGCGGAGACAGAAAACTCCCGAATGCCTAATCCTAGAAGTATCGGAATCATGACCGGATCGGCTGCGCTCTCGCCGCAGAGGATCACCGGTTTATTGTGCCTGTTCGCAGAGGCGATCACCATCCGAGCTAGGCGCAAAATGCTAGGATGGGTGGAAAAATAGAGATCGGCCACGTTGGGATTGCTCCGGTCGGCCGCTAAAATGTATTGGACGAGATCGTTGGTTCCGATTGAGAGAAAATCGGCCTCTTCCGCAAACGCGTCGCACATGATCGCAGAAGAGGGAACTTCGATCATGCAACCAACGGGAACCCGACTGGCCATCCGAATCCCTTTTTCTTTAAGCTCAGCCGTGATCTCATCAACCTTCTGCTTCACTAGGCGCAGCTCCGAAATGTCGGAGACCATCGGGACTAAAATTTGGATTTCCCCATAAGCGCTCGCGCGCAAAATGGCCCTTAGCTGCGTTTCCAAAATCTCCGGAAACCGCAGGAGAAACCGGACAGCGCGGCACCCTAAAGCCGGATTGAGTTCGGGGCCTATCGCGTGGAAATACCAGGCATCGGGGCTGGTGGGGAGAAGATCCACTTTTTTATCGCCCCCAACGTCGAAAATGCGAATTACTAAAGGGCGCCCTTTTAGGGTCTTGGCCATCTTTTTATAGATCTCATACTGTTCTTCTTCGGTAGGGAACATCTTGCGGGCTAAAAAGAGATATTCGGAGCGGAAAAGGCCCACGCCAGAGGCGCCATTTCTGACGATAAGGTCGGCCTCTTTTGGATTTTCTAAATTCGCAAAAATCTGCACCTCGTACCCATCGATCGTCTCCGCCTTCAGATGGCCGGAGCTTTGGAGCTGTCGATAGGTGGCTATGTGCCCTTTTTTGATCGCCTGGTATTTCCGTAACGTTTTTCGGCTCGGATTGAGGACTACGAGCCCTTGTGATCCGTCGACAATGATCGATTGCAACTCGAGGCGCTTAACAATTTTGATGTCGACATTCGCTACGTACGGGATCCCTTTTGCGCGGGCGATAATCGCCGCATGGGAGGTAACCCCGCCGGCGGCTGTGACAAAGGCGCTGACTAAACTGCTATTGGCCTCTACCGTCTCGGAAGGGACAAGCTCATGCGTTAAAATCACCGAACTATGGGGGATTTCGGCCATTTTCATCCGATCGAGCGGGCGCAAATGGCCTAAAACACGGCGAGAAACATCGATGATATCGCGGACCCGTTCTTGGAAATAGCTGTCTTGCAGCGTGTGAAAGCGTTGTTTATATTCTTCAATTAGGTGCTGGAAAATCGATTCGGTGTTTCTCTGCAGATCCCGGATTTTATCCTCCATGACAGAGGTCATCAGAGGATCTTGCATGATCTCGAGTTGCGCCCCTAAAATAGCGACAATTTCTGGAGGGCCGTCATGAAGCGACATTT
>PLXF01000014.1 GCA_003151315.1 Parachlamydiales bacterium | reverse complement strand
GTATAGGCAAGGAAGTATAGGAAGTTCTTCATCGAGATCTTTAAAGCCGCGAGGTCCCGCCTGCTCGAGCCCCACGTCGTACATCCGGGCGAGTAGCTGCCCAAACACTTCTGGATCGAACTGGGCGATCCTCTGGGCTCTTTCATTTTGCACCGATTCTTGCACCCGTCCATGATCCAAGATCATCTGCAGAAGCGCGCTTCCCGCTGGGTCAAAACTCTTGAGGGAGAAAAACAGACGTCGTCCAGCGACAAAGAGGGGCTCTTCATAACGGACCGCTTCTAAAAATCCTTTTAAAAAGGAGATCTGGAGCGGCTTCGACCTAAAGGGAAGGCGCAGCGCCAACTGAAATTCCACTTTCCCTTTTTGCTGAAACGATTGGGGGTTGAAGACAACGGCCAGCTCCGCTTCGGCCAAAGAGCTCTCTTCGGCGGGGAGAAAAAAAGGAGAATGGGAGAGGATGTCGGAAGAGGACACATATTCTTGGAGTACCTGCTTTTGGTAGCGAGCGTCTTGCTTGACCACCTCTTTCGTTTCCGCTTCTTTGATCGTCTCAAGCAGCTCTTGTTTCTGCGCGCTATCGAGTCGATCGCTCTTGTCGATATCCCCATTTTTCGAAAAATCGATCAATAGAGAATCGATCTTCTCTTCTAAAAAGAAGATCAGTGCTGCTAAGTGGACGCAATCGTAACGGCTGGGGCAATCGCAATTGGTATGAACCGCCTGGGATTCGAACCGATCTACCTCAATTTCGCTTTCGTAGGTGTTTTCAAAATTGCCTAAAATGCGGCAATTGAATCGGACAATTTCGTTATCCAATCGGATGATTTTTGCCGATACGATCTTATTTTTATCGTAGAGCTGACGCCCCTCCTTCAGAATCGCCAAAGAAAAATCCTGCCGGAGCTTACGGAAATTGAGCATAGACCAACCTATTATTTGAAGAATCTGCGTGAAAGTACAGAACTCCTGCAAAGATCAGGTTTTACCCTTTTTCCAAAAGCCTGGCAATCAAAAAATTCTTGCCCCTCAATAAAAGGAAAGATTGCGGGTAGAGTGATGCCACTTGCGATCCATAAAAGGATAGATTATACCGCTCGTAATTTAAGAATCGGTTTTTGGAAACCATCTGCATCCCATAATTTCCCCGTGCGCTTAAAACCTTCTTCTGTCTCTAACGGCGTGTTTTTTCATCAGCGCCGAGATAATTGCTGAGACGCTGAGATNNGATGAAAAAACACGCCGCTAGAGACAAGAGAAAGTTTTAAGCGCACGGAGAAATTAGGAAACTGGCCCTTTTTTTATCCTGTTATTTTTCTTTATGAAAACCGTTCTTGGATCGCGAACCACTATTTAATGTGATGTGCGATTTTCCGCTTCGGAAACTCGCACATCACATTATTTATCTAATTTGCACTAAATAGAGGCCTCTTAAGACGCAACCTATTGCATAGGCGATGATGAAAAGGGTCCACACGTTTCTCTTGGAAAAAGATCTGTTCCCCCAACGGCTCAATCCAAATTCCAGCAAAGGAATTCCCACTAAATACTGGAAAAAAGGGTGATTCAACGTATTCCGCACTACGTCACCTATTATCTCTCTCATTCTTCACCTCCAAAAAAATTTGTAACCAATTGGAGCTTTTATAGATAGGTATAAAGATATTTTGACTCAAAATCCCTCCAATTGTAGAGCTGCTTCCTCTCTAAAAAAACAAAACGCTTGCTCATAAAAATCCAAAAGTCCTATATTTAGAGCCTTTAGAAACGCGCGGGTGTAGCTCAGTGGTAGAGCATCACNNGAGGGTCGTGAGTTCGAGCCTCATCACCCGCTATTAATAATAGGACTCATCGTGACAGAACACGCCCCCCAAGAATTCCATAACGAAAACGTCCGGGTCACTGTCCGACGCAAGCCCTCCTGCCGCATCGAACTCGATGTGTAGGTAAACCCCGTCATTATCGATAAAGCGCGCAAAGAGGCAGTTAAAGTCATCGGAAAAGAGGTCGCCCTCCCCGGTTTTCGTAAAGGCCGCGCTCCCGAACAGACGATTTTAAAACGTTTCTCTGGCGACGTGGAAAAACAGCTCCATAAGTCGCTCGCCGATATCGCCTACTCCGAAGCGCAAAAATTAGCGCAAGTGGCTCTATTAAACAATAATTCACAAATCACTTTTGACCTTAAGTCGAAGTCGGAAGAGGGCGCTGAACTAGTATTCAATTTTGAAACAGATCCCGTTCCCCCTTCGGTCAACCCCTTTCTATTCACCTCCAAGTCGGTCAACCGACCCGAAGTGGGAGAAAAGCAGATCGAAGAGGCCATCCGCCAAATGGTGTTTTTCTTCGCTGAATGGAAACCGGTCGAAGACCGCCCTATCCAAGATGGCGACTATATCATGATCGACCTCGACACCATCGAAGATGACGTGCCCCAAAAAGTGTTCCATCATATCCGATTCGAAGTTTCAAAAGCGCGGATGGCCTCCTGGATGAAAGAGCTCGTCAAGGGCGCTAAGTCGGGCGACGTCCTCGAAGGGATGAGCGAAGCCGACGATACCGCTTCCGAAGAGGAAAAACGGGAATTTAAGCCGAAAAAAGTGCGCCTTTCTATCTTAAAAGTAGAAGAGGCCTCTCTCCCCGCTCTCGACGATGAGTTTGCGAAAAAAGTGGGCGCTGAAGATGTGGAAAAAATGAGAGAATCGATCACCAAAATGTTAGGCGACCGAGCCGATCAGAAGGTGAACGAGGAGACGCGCGAGCAGGTCAATGAATTTTTGACAGAACAGTACCCTTTCGACCTCCCCAGCTCTTTAGTTGAAGCAGAGAAAAAACACCGTAAAGACCAGCTTCTCCAAGATCCTAAATTCAAAGCCGATTGGGAAAAATCGTCGGCCGAAGAGCAGGCTAACGTAGAAGAGAAACTCTTCAACGAATCGGCGCAAGCTGTCCGCCTCTTTTTCCTTTCCCGAACTGTCGTCCACCAGGCACAAATTCCGATTACTCATAAAGAGATCCAAGATGAGGCCGTGATGGCAATGCATTCCTTTGGACGTCGCAATGTAGAGGTCGACAAAATCCCCCGCGAAATCTACGCACTAGCCCTTTCCAAAGTGATTTTGGCCAAAGCGCAGGACTACATTATCGATCAGTCAAAATTAAAACCCTCGGCCGAATCGAACTTGCTAGCCTAGCCTTGCTTTGTAAGCAGAAAAAGACTTGACCCGCTGCAAACCGATCAATACACTGAAGAATTATATAAACCTTACTCATAGGATGTGTATGTCTTTAACCCCTTATGTGATCGAAGATACTGGACGCGGCGAACGCTCCATGGATATTTTCTCCCGCCTTTTGAAAGACCGAATTATTTTTATCGGCACCGACATCACCGACCAAGTGGCTAACGTCGTCGTCGCCCAGCTCCTCTTTTTAAAGATGGAAGATCCGAAGAAAGACATTAATCTGTATATCAATTCCGCCGGCGGCCACATCACAGCCGGTCTTGCCATCCTCGACACCATGCAATTTTTAGGCTGCGACATCAACACCTACTGCATCGGACAAGCAGCCTCAATGGCAGCGATTCTGCTAGCGGCGGGAACTAAAGGGAAACGTTTCGCCCTCCCCCACAGCCGAATCATGATCCACCAGCCTTACGGCGGCGTCATGGGCTCTTCTGAAGATATCGCCCTACAAGCTAAAGAAATTTTAAATCTTAAAGAGATCACAGCGAATTTGATGGCCCGATTTACAGGGCAAACGGTCGCTAAAGTCCTCGAAGATTCTGAGAGAGATTTTTATATGAACCCAGATGCGGCGCTTAAATATGGTCTCGTCGACCATATCGCCAAACCCTCCCATCTCGCCGCTCAAAGTGAGAAGAGATTGCAAGAACTCAGCACACCTGTGACCACATGACAAAAAAAACACCCCCCGCAGAACCCGCTACCTGCTCTTTCTGCGGCAGAAACGAAGAGACCGTCGAAAAATTGATCTCGGGTCCCAATGCCTACATTTGCGATAAGTGCGTTACCCTCTGCCTCGACATTATCCAAAAAAAGCCCGTCTCTTATGAGATGAAGCTCTTAAAACCCAAAGAGATCAAAAAGCACCTCGATGAGTATATTATCGGCCAAGAAAGTGCGAAAAAAACGATCGCGGTCGCCGTCTACAACCATTACANNAAATGAGGTCGAGTACAGCAAATCAAACGTAATGCTCATCGGTCCTACAGGTTCTGGGAAAACTCTTCTGGCCCGCACCTTAGCGATGGTCCTCGATGTCCCCTTCGCCATTTCCGACGCCACAACTCTGACCGAAGCGGGCTACGTAGGAGAAGACGTAGAGAACATCATTTTACGCCTCCTCCAGTCTGCCGATTACGATGTGGCCAAAGCCGAACATGGGATCATCTATGTCGATGAGATCGATA
>PLXF01000136.1 GCA_003151315.1 Parachlamydiales bacterium | reverse complement strand
AGAAAAGCTGCAGGCGATAGGGGGAGAAAAGAAAGAGATTGCATGGGGTAGCCAAATCCGTAATTATGTGTTTCAACCCTATACTCTGGTAAAAGACACCCGCACCAAGGTGGAAGTGGGTAATGTCGCCTCCGTGATGGATGGAGATATCGACATATTCGTGAATGCGTATCTCAAAGAATTTGGCTGATAATGGTAGAGGGATTTGACATCCGATTCTCCACAATGGAAGACATAGAGCCTCTAACGGAGTGGTTTTCTATCGAAGGAGAAACCGATCCGTTCGCGTTCGATGCTCAAGAGCAGGAAATGGCTTTAAAAAATTGGGTCGGTTTTTCTAAATTTAAGGCGAGTTTAACAGGGCTGCTCCACGATCAGCCATGCGCCATGGGCACATTGTTTTTAATGCCCTATCTAAAGGTGTCTCACCACTGTTCGTTTTACCTGATCGTCGATCCCAAACAGAGAAATAAAGGGATCGGCACTTCGATGGTCCGCAATCTCCTCCATCTAGCCAAGACCCGCTTTCGTTTGGAGAGCGTTCATGTAGAAATTTACGAACCGAGCCCCCTTCTGCCCATTTTGCAGAAACAAAATTTTNNGTGGGAAGAGCTCGCCTATTACTGGAGCATTTTTTTTAATATGCATCCCCATTTAACCCTCCGTTATTCGATCGAGAGCGATTATAACTACCTTGTTGAATGGTTGCTGCAACCGGGCGTACTGCAGTGGTTTCCGTTAAACGATTTGCGAGAAGTGGAAGATGCGGCACGAATCTGGATGGGAGGCATTAAATATAATGGGATTTTGACGGCTCTTTGGGATGGGGTTCCTTGTGGAATCGCCAATCTTTATTTGCAGCCCTACCACAAGCTCGCCCATCAGTGCCTATTTGCGATTGTTGTCGATGAGCGCTACCGAGGAAAAGGGGTGGGGACTAAGCTGTTAACCGAGCTAATCCAATTAGGCAAAGAGAAGTTCAAACTCGAGATTATCCACCTCGAAGTATATGAGGGAAATCCCGCGGTCAACCTCTATAAAAAACTCGGATTTGTCCAATACGGATATCAGCGCCATTTTATCAAAGACAATGGCGAGTATAAATCGAAGCTACTCATGCAAAAAAGATTATGAGTGAACTTCTCGTTGCGGCTCGGCTGCAGGCTTTGTCCCATCACCCCTTAATGGTCACCTGGCACGAAAATAGAAGTCTCTATTTGCGCATCCAAAAGGAGAGCTGCCACTACCATTTTCATCTCCACCGCCTCTTTTTAGAAGCTCCCTCTCCCGTTTTAGAGGCGTTAATCCGATTTGGCGTTCAGGGGAAAAAGAAAGATCGCGCGGTCGTAAGGCAAATGGCGAACCTCTACTTTTCGAGTCATCGAGAGATTGCCCCACCCTTAGATCCCCAAGGGCATTTTTATGATCTCAAAGCGATTTACGACAGCCATGTACAAGAATATGGGCTAGATATCGGCGCTCAGATTGGCTGGTTTGCGATCCCTAGCTACCGAAAATTCCGTTCGATGACCTTTGGCACCTATGATCGGCATCGGGGACAGATCCATCTCAACCGCCTTCTCGACTCAGAGCACGTTCCCTCCTATTTTGTCTCGTTTATTGTCTATCACGAGATGCTCCACGCTGTTTGTTCCCCAATTATCAGCATCAGCGGGCGCACGATGGTCCATACGCGGCAATTTCGGCAAAGAGAGAGGGAGTTTTCTCAATTTGAGCTCGCTAAAGAATGGGAACAAAAAAGCATCCAATTTTTTAAAAAAAGGATTNNATGGCAGGACATAGTAAGTGGGCTAATATTAAGCACAGAAAAGAGCGCTCCGATAAGAAGAAGGGAAAGATCTATAGCCGGGCGATGAAAGAAATCATTTGCGCCATTCGGCAAGCGGGGCCCGACCCTAAAACTAACGCCACGCTGCGCATTGCGATCGATAAAGCGAAAAATGTAAACGTTCCGAATGAGGTGATCGACCGGAACATTAAAAAAGCGGCTAACCCCGATCAGCAGGATTTCGTTGAGATGTCGTACGAGCTCTATGGCTACGGAGGTGTAGGGATTATTGCCGATGTGATGACCGATAATAAAAACCGGATCTCTTCCGACATGCGCATTGCGACCAACAAGTGTGGCGGAAACGTCGCCACGCCCGGATCGGTCTCTTACAATTTCGAAAGAAAAGGGGTTATTCGCGTTGCCAAGGGGAGTGCAGAGGAAGGGGATCTATTTCTGTTAGTGAGCGATAAAGGGGCAGACGATATGGCCGTCGAAGAGGATGCCTATGTCGTTTATACGTCAATCGAGGCCTTTTCCACCGTTAAAGAGGCGATAGAGCAAGCAGGTGGCGTCTGTGAGGAGGCTGAGCTCGCCATGGTCCCCAAAGTTTGGGTAGAGGTAAACGAAGAGGACGCAGAAAACAACATCACCCTAATCGAATGGCTCGAAAACCTAGACGACGTCGACGCCGTGTACCACAACATGAAATTACCCGATGAGAAGCTGAGTCAATAGAGAAATCCGAAAAGATACAGGGGGATTACCCCTTTCGAGCCGATAAGGATGTCGTCGGATAAGACGAAGGCATTCTTTTCGTTTTTTATTTGTCGTTTATTTTTGCTTTTCCCCCCTACTTCAAAAATATATTCATCTATTTTAAAATCACCTACATTACTATAGAAGGTTGACAATTCTGCATTTTGCGTTTGGTTAACAAAAAAGGTTTCTCGTATTTTCCCTTTGATTTGATCGTGAGCCAGGGGAAGATAGGCTGCGTGAATTGAGTTCGTATTTTCGGGATACATTTTAATCGGATTTCGCAAAGCAGCTTGACCTGAACTTCCTGGGTAAATAAAGCGAATCAACCCTGCTTGCTCCAGATATTTGAGATAGGTTGAGATGCTGTCAAAATCTTTTCCCAATGCATTGGATAATTTGGAAGCGCTCAGTTCTCCAGGGGAAGAATTCAGGACGAATTTATAGAGTTGTTCTATGACATTAAGCGATGACGTTTTTAATGAATGCAGCGTTGCAATGTCCTCATAAATAGTCATTTGGACGGAGTTGTCCAGCGATTGAAATTTGTCTCGATCTTGGGAATATCCAGTAAAGAACGGGTAGTACCCTAACTTCAAATAGTCTCCAAAATGCTTGAGCATTCCTGTTACAGGTAAATTCTGTGCGATATGTAAATGAGATGAGACGAGTTCATTTAATGTTAATTTTTCCAGCTTGATTTTAAGATGAAATTCTAAATATTCGCGAAAGGAAAACCCGCATAATTTATGAAGGACAACTCGTCGCGATAAATCGTACTTACCTTGGACTAAATCGATCATGGAGCTGCCTGAGAAAAAAATCTGAAAGGAGGGGAATGTGTCAACTATGTTTTTTAATTCTTGTCTCCAATTTGGGTATTTGTGAATTTCATCGATAAGTAATAGTCGAGTGGTTGTGTGTTTATATAGGGAATCAACCAATCCGACCAGACTGTTTTTTAAGAAATAAATATTGTCAGCTGAAACATAAAGGGCGTCTCCTTTTTTAGCTCCTGATTGAATGGCGTGCCTGATTAGAAAGGTGGTTTTTCCAATCCCTCGAGCCCCCACAATCCCACATACATGACCGCTAGCCACAAAGCGTTGGAATTGCTCCCTCCAAAAAAAGGACTCATCCTCAACTTGTTCAATAATAATGCGTTGTATCTCAAAGAGCCGTTCCATTTCCAATCCATTAGGTTGTAACCTAATAATATCATGCTTTTTGTTAGGTTACAACCGAATAAATCCGGAATTTTGCTGCAATCTATTGATAATAAAGGGGATATGTATGCGAAAAAGTCGGCTGACGAAGTCTGGCTAATTTAGAGGCCTAATAAAAAAATTCCTTTTAATCTTAATGGCCTATATATTTATTGCTTCAATTTAACCTTCGGAGCGATTCATGTTTCCCCTTATAGTAGCCTCAACTTTGATGGCAGCAGGAATGATCAGTAATTTAGATAATGATTTTGTTGGGCATACTTCTCATAAAATATATCTCAAGCCTGACTTTTTTTGGGGTCTTCCTACTAGCGATCAATTGTATGACGAGGAAAGCGAATCTTATATATCAAAAAAAATATCTCGCCCCTTTTATAAGGGAATTGACCTTTCTTACGAGTGGGAAAAGCCCAATTCTCTCTATTTTAGCGCCCAATGGACCAACTCGATAGCGAGCGTAAAAAAAACATTAACCTCTTCGCTTGGCGAGACTCGCTCTTACGATCTTGAGCAATCCTTTTCGAATATTGAGGCGCGTGTTGGGAGGAGTTTTCAACAAGAAGGGACGAGTCTCGCTATGGTTCCTTATGTAGCCCTGGGAAGATATGGAGGATCGGACACTTGTTTTGTAGAAGGGGAAAGATATGAGGAAAATGTAGATGTTCTCTATGCCGCTTTGGGGAATAAATTGATGTTTCATTTTGGAAAAATATTCGATATAGGGGTAAATTTGAAATTAATGAGACCCGTCTACGTTCATTTAGAAGATCCTTTTATGGAAGCTTCTTTAAAGATAAATGAGATCATCGCTCTTGGATACGAAGCGGCTGCGCCTATTGTGTGCCATTTGGCCGATGGTGCATGGGAAATTCAGCTAGAACCCTACCTACTCAAATTGAATACAAATGATGCAAATCGATTCGTGGGTGGTCGGCTGGCTATTGGCCATTGTTTCTAGCACGTTTTGTGGACGTGAGAAAAAGCGACTCTTCAAAGCCGAGTTTTCTCGCGCCCACGGATTTACCGTTCGTGATTCAAGAATCGGTATAAACGGCGTTGTTGCATAATTCATTGTACGCATAAGTTGCTGACCATGAAAAAATTATAACCACAGAGAGCGAGAGAGAACACAGAGAAAAAGCATAAAAATGCGCGTTTTCGCGCCTNNTCTGTGAGCTCTGTGTTCTCTGTGGTAAATACTGATAATGAGCCTGTTATGCGAAAAACGAATTATGCAACAACGCTGGTATAAACTATTAATTAACCAAACCGGTTTCCATTTCCTGGTGGGCTGTGTAGCGGGCGATTGAGGGGAGCTGCTCGGGAGCGATGAGCTCATAAGCAAATGGCTGGGAGAGCTTGCCCTCGCAGAGGATAGCCAATCTCTTTCGGTTGTTCCTTTCTAAGAACTGTTTTGAAAGAGAGGCGAATTCGTCGTAGGTAAGCTCTTCTAGCCCCTGAATCCTCTTGTCAACAAAGGCGAAGTTCCCGTCATATTCGAATGCAAGCATGTCCCAAAGGGCCATTTTTTCCCTTAGATTCCGGAAGCGGGTCTTAAGGGAGTTGATTTGGCTTTGCCGAATCGTTTCGAAACGCTCAGGCGAGATAATGGAGGAAAAATCTTCTAGGAAAGTCTCTAGGAATAGCTCAAAACGGCAGAGGAGATCGTCAGGCTGGTGGGAGTTCGATTGCACGACAAAATACTGGAATAGGCGCATTTCTAGCACAACAGGATTGCTAGCGGCAATATAGCCGGTCTTTTGCTTGGTGCGCATGGTATCGAAAAAGGCCTCATGCAAGGCGCAGGAGAGGATCTCTTGCGTAGCTCGCGTTTCGTACGAAAATCTTCCTTGATCGATGAGGAGCAAAGCGGCATTCCCTTTAGTTTCTAAGGGGCGCGAAATGAGAAAAGGACCCGATTTTTCAGGGAGATTTAATACTTGTTTTGTCGCTTGTTCTTCTTTGAGGTAGGGATCTTTAGAGAGAAGATGTTGGATATCAATCCAAGCCGATTCGGCTTCTTTCGCGGTTAGATTGCCCCCGAAAATCGCTTCAACATAGGTTTTTTCAAACAGTTTTTTCTGGAAATCGAGATATTCTTCAAACGTGATTGTTTTGAGTTCGGCCAGTTTTTGCGTTTTTGTACTTTTCCCAAAAATGAGGAGCGAATCGAGAAGCTCTTTTGCCTGTTTGACCGCGAGCTCTTTTTGGCTATTTTGGTAATCCTTTTCGTGGCGAGCGGCGTATAAATTGAATTGCTCGAGTGTTGGCAGGGCGGCCTGTTTGAGGATTTCTTGCAGCAATAGGGGCGCTTTGTCGCTAAACCCGGCCAACTCAATCTTTAGCTCAAAAGGATTGAGCTCAAAACGGGTGTGAAGCCCTGCGCTTTGTGCCGCCGAAAGGGTCGGATGCAAGAGATCGGTAAGATGGTCGAGGTAGATAGAGGCGAGCACAGCATTACGGGGATGGGGCGCCAGTTTAGGGGAGTGGATATGGAGCTCGAAGACCGTCTCAGGAGTTTTGAATTCGGGAACTCGGCAATAGTAGGCCGTTCCGAATTCGTTTTGGGCAATGAGTTTTGGCGTCGGGGCCGCATCGGAGGAAAGGAGACTCAGTTTAGTGGGCACGAATGGGTTGGGATCGGGGATCCGAATCGATGAATTGGGAGAGGCCTGTGCCCATAATTGGAGCCAATCTTGAGGAAGGGATTGTAGCGCATATTCGGTGCCGAGCCATTTCTCTTTTTTGTCGAGTGTGATTCCCGATAATTCCGGAGGAGCGAGGAGAGAGAAAACGCAATGCTCGGGGACTAGAAGGGCTGCGGTTTGCGCCACCTTTTCGGGGCTATAGGTATCTGCGATAATCTGTCCACGCGGATAGGTACTCAAGGGCTCATCGGGAAGAGATTCCCCTGTTCTCATCGCAAACTGGAAGGCGTCTTGTCGGCTTTGGTATTGGTAAGCTAATTTAGCGAGCGCATTTTTTTCCTGATGCAGATAAGAGGGGACTCCCGTTGCTCGATAGGCGGCTAATGCTTCGAAGCAGCGTAAAATGGTGGTCTTGATATTAACAATCCCTTTTTGGGTTAGCTCAAGAGAGATCTGGAAAAAGCGGTGATTTTTCCCTCCAATGTCGTCGACTCGGACCGCCATGTCGTCGATGAGGTGTTCCCCTTTCAGTTTTTCGTAGAGACTAAATTTTTGACCTCTTGATAGGGCGTAGGCTAATAGATCGGCCGATTTACTCTCATCGTCAGACAGTTCGCGCGGCAGTTCCCAAAGAAGTGTCAGGAGATTATGGTTTTTAACCGGTTTAATCGAGGTGAGTTGTCCCCGCTGCTTATCCGATGTGAGGCTGCCTGGATCTGCAAACGGCGTATGCTCGGTCGAAGGGATCAGGGCAAAGGTAGCAGAAACAGTCTCTTTTAGCTGCTCGATCGGGAGGGGGGAGTAGATCGCGAGGTGCATCCGTTGCGGCGTGTAATATTTTTGATGCCATTTTTGCAAAGCGCCGGAAGGGATCCCCTTCAAAGTTTCTGAATTGCCCATGTTAAATTCCCGATTGGGATGGCCTGGGGCATTGAGTTCTTTGAAGATCATATGTTCGCGCCAACCGTCGTTTTCCAGATTTTTAGCAAACTCCTGATCTACGGCATGCAATTCTCTCGAAATGCCCGATGGATTGAATAGGGGGTCGATAAAGAAATGGGAAAAACGGTCTAGAATCGTTAAAAATCCATCTGTTTGAGAAGCAAACATGTAAACGGTCCGATCAGAGGCGGTGAACGCGTTTGTTTGGCCATTGTAATCGGCGATGAGTTGGGAAAACTCACTTTCATTGGGGTAGGTGTAAGAGCCCATGAATAGCATATGTTCGCAGAAATGGGCCATCCCGGGATACTCTTTCGGATCGTTCCAAGAGCCCACTTCGACGCTCATCACAGCGGATGACTGGTCGGCGTGAGGGTCGGAGATCAGGAGAACCTCTACCCCATTTGAGAGGCGGGCTTTAACGGTTTTTCTTTCTGATAGGTCGGGATTTAAAAGGGGAAGGTGGGATTCGTCTGTTATTTCTTGCATAGGAGAGCTTACCAATGTCGTTGCGAGGAGAAAAAGGTTAATCATGTATATGCCTCTAGAATGTGGTAGTTGTGTCTAACGATTTGGCAAATGGCCTCTGCCCGATTCATCCGTCTTTGTGTTTTGTCGGCCTCATCACAACCGGGATAATGGACCATGTCAAACTCAGGGGCGAAATAGAGGTGGATCGGCGAATATTTAGCATAGCGAAGTTCACCCAATTCTTTTTGAATTGTATCAGGCGGGGGAAGAAGTTGATAGGTGGAAAGTGAAAGGGGATAAAAATGGGTCGTCCGTTTCGCTTTTTTAGCCATGAGATAGAACATTTCAATACTTTGGGGATCAAAGGGGGCCACTTCGACAACGCCCTCTTTATTGGGACGGTCTCTTCCGCCCGATGGGGCTACGTAAATGGCTTTTCCCCCCTCTTGCAAAAGACGGCTCATCAGCTCCATCGTATTTTTATTGTGGAGCTGCTTTTCCATCTTTAATTCAGGCGGGTGATCGATGTAGCGTTTCGAATAGACGCACAACAGATCGCACCCCAGGCTAAAGGGGATCGCGATCGGATCGGTCACGACCCTCTCTCCCGCGACGTAAATGATCGATTCGGCGAGTGTGGGGTGTGTTTTTTCCAACAAAATAGAGATCGCTTGCGGGTCGGTTTCTGTTTGGTGATTGGCGAGGAAAATTACATTGTCACCTTGCATGATCTGCCGCTCAATCTGATCGAGGATCTCGAGTCCGTTTACCCGAGAAGAGGAGAAATTGATCAGAGGTCTAATGAAATCGAGGGAGAATTGGTAGTAATCGATCGGCTGTCTGATTTTTCGGTGGTAAGGCTCGAAGGAAAAGGGATGGCGAAATTGTTCTTCTAGGAGATGTAAAAAAAGGAGAAAAGTGGGGAGAATTTGTTCAAAGGGGTGCCCCGCCTCTTTAACGGCCCGTTTAAAACAGTCGTAAAATTGCAAAAGAATCTGCTGGTATTTAGAGGAGATTAGTCCCTTGGTTTGCAGCTTTTGCAATTCTTCGAAAAAAAGGTGTTCAGGCGTCGATTTTATGTCCATTGAGAGTGGAGTAGAACGTAAATTCGTTCAGGTGGAGGGTGTCGTTAATCGCATATTCAATATGAGCGTTGGCAACTACAGCTAGGCGGGAATAAAAATCTTTATCGCCTGTATCTAGATAGCGGTTGAGCTCAGGGTGGGTGACCAACTTTAGTGCGTATTGGCTTTGGCAATGGATCAGTTTTTTTATGGCGCGCTCAATTTCGACCGAAACGCTCTCATGACTTTTCACAAGACCACTTCCCGTGCAATAGGGGCAAGCTGTAAAAATGGTTTGTGAGAGCGATTCGCGGCTCCTTTGCCGAGTCATTTCGACAAGGCCAAATTCACTCATGCCTAAGATCGTGCATTTAGCCGAATCTTCCTTCATGCACTCTTTGAGCCGCTCTAACACGCGACGCTGATTTTTGCGCGAGCGCATATCGATGAAGTCACAAATGATAAGTCCGCCGATATTCCGAATGCGTAGCTGCCTTGCGATCTCTTCTGCCGCTTCGAGGTTGATTCGGACTAACGCCTCTTCGACATCTTCGCCAGTCGGATTGGTCGAGCTGCGTCCCGAGTTGACGTCGATCGTATACATCGCCTCGGTTCTGTCGAAAAAGAGGTAGCCTCCCGATCCGAGCCAAATTTTTCGGCGAATCGCCCGATCGATTTCCCGTTCGACATTGAACCGCTCAAACATAGGCGCTTTGTCTCGATAAAACTCGATTTTAAGCGGATGTTCTGCGGCATATTTTTGGTACAAACTTTTGCACCGCTGATAGGTGGGGTAGTCATCGATCAGAAGACGGTCAAATTTTTTATCGACGCAGAGAGTGACGGCCCGTTTAATCAGATCGGATTCTTCATACAAAAGGACGGCCCCATTGGCCTGGTTGAACTTTTCGACGATCGCTTGCCAGTTATGCAATAGGTCGGTCGCCTCTTCGATTAACATCTCTGTCGTCGCGCCAGCGCTCGCTGTGCGGCAGATTAGCCCCATGTCTTGCGGCATTTCAAAAGAGCGGATCAGTTTTTTGAGTCGGTCGCGGGAGTTTTTGTCTTCAATTTTGCGCGATACGCCGCGGTGAGGGTTGTTAGGAAGTAAAACGAGGTAGCGCCCCGCAATGGAGATATTCGAGGTGAGGCGGGCCCCTTTAGTGCCGATGGGCTCTTTGACCACTTGGACTAAGACAGGCTGGTCGATTTTCAGCAGTTGGCTAATGTCTTTTGCCTTAGGCTTGGCCTCAATTTTTGAGATGTCGTAGTCGAGGTCGAAATCCATATCGAACATCTCTTCGAATTTTTTCGTATTTTCGAGGATGTCGCTGATGTGGATGAAGCCGTTTTCCCCTTCATTGATATCGATAAAGGCCGACTGGATATTGAGCAAAATATTCATTACGCGGCCGCGGTAGATATTCCCCGTGATTTGGCGCGATTTTTTCCGATCGAAAATCAGGTCGTGAAGCTGTCCATGTTTTAAATAGGCAAATCGGGTCTCTTTAGATTCAACGTTCAGAAGTACTTCGTGCATAGATATCCTTAGGATCAGAACGTATCATATAGGATCGCTCCATCTTTTTCCAGTCCTAATTCTTTTAGCAGGAGAGAGCGAACATCTCTTTTGACTTATCAACAAAAATATTCAGCAAATTTTAATTTTATTGAAAAATTTTCTTAAGATATTTACCATATCCCTTTTCATTTCAAAGACGTGTGAACTATGTACTACTTTCTTTTGGCTTTAGCCTTTGTCTCGTCGCTCTGCGCGAACTTCTCTCCGACCGTCACGGAAAACGACCCCTCCTCTTTGGTTGAAGGGGTTAGCGTCATCACAGGGCATTTCTACACGAACGAAGAAGATTATCTCGTCCAAGGAGCCGAGCCTATCTCGTTAAGACGCGCTTATATTAGCGGCGGGACAACAATCGACAACTTTTTGCACATAGAGGCGACGTTTTCACTAGGAACAAACAGGCTCTATGTCCAAGAGTCAAACGGATCGACGATTGTTTACCATCCTCCCAAGATACATGTTCCTCACCGACCTCATCCCCATTTTGGGGGTTATTCCTTTTCTGAGGAGTTCGACACCCTTTCTCGGGAGCCCGACAAGAAGGATGCTTCCTACCTTGTCGAAGCGTTTTCTCCTCCTTACATTGGCGACTCCTTTTTTGGAGATCCCAAGAAAAAGGCAAAATGGAAGACGTTAAAATATACGACAGAAGATTTTACAAAAGAGTCAAAAGGGGTAGCCAATACAGCTAAAGGGAAAATCTCCGGCCAAACGCATCTCAAAAATCAATACATAACCTTCGAACCTGGCAAAGATCCTGAAGGGAAAAGTTTTACCCTCCATTGTGCAGATGGGACTGAGCGTAGATACGTCAGCATGATATGGCAAACAAAAGTCCCCATCCCTAATTCCGGAATTTTTAAAGATGACGAAGAGTTTGTGTTTTACTTCTACAAATTGATCGCCGAAACACTCCCCAATGGCCACAAGATCAATTATATATGGGCTGGAGACTCGCTCAGAGAGATCCAAACCAGCGGTCCCTCAGGGAAAAAAGTATTTGCCCGATTGGCTATTCCTCCGAGAGTCTCAAAAGACCCGAATCCTACTCAACTCTTAAAAGGGAGCGATGGCCAATCGATCTCCTACGAGAGGCATCCCTGCGCAGTGAAAAAACTGTGGGTCACAAGCGCGGTCCACTCTCCCGATTATCCCAGCCTAACGTTAGATTGGACCGATAAAAAATGGACCTCTGATGGAGAAACCATCAAATATCCGTATCTCACCTCCCTTACTTTGCCCAAAGGAAGAAACCTCCAAGTCGAATATGTCGAATATTATCCTGGGGCCTACAAAGTCAAACAGCTCCTCTCTCCCGTCGGTAAAGACGCTACACCGCTCCCTGTTTACCAATATTTTTACGACCGGGGCAGTTCTTACGTTCTAGATAGCCAAAACAACAAAACCGCCTATGTGTGGAACATAGAAGACCTAATTACCTGGATTCACCACTACTCAGGCGCCTCCACTCTCCACCACCAAGAAAGATTTAGCTGGAAAGAGACACTCCTCACCGCCAAAGCACACCAAGACGAAACCGGCACTCCCATCTACTGCCGCACTTATGCCTACGATGAGAAGGGAAACGTGGAAAGAGAGTCGTTCTACGGAAACCTCACTGGCCAAGGAGGCCCCATTGCGTTCGACGCCGATGGCCTACCCCTTCCCAACGGCGTGGAGTGTTGCATAAAAACGGCTAAGTACACCCAAGACGGTAAAAACCTCCCCATCATTGAAGAGGAACCCAGCGGTCTTATCGTCAAATATGAGTACTACCCCGGCACCAATCTCCCCGTTTTAAAAGAGCTCTACGATGGAACCCAGCTAAAAATCCGCTATGGCTACGAATACGATGCCGATCTCATTTTAATCCGAGAGTGGGTCGATGACGGGGTCTCTAAAACGGTTAAAGTGATCACTCCCTGCGAGGCAGAGCCCTACATCGGCATGCCCGAAGAGCTCGAGGAGAGATACGTAGACGGAGATAAAGAGATCCTCTTAAGAAGAACAGTCTTTCACTACAGAAAAGGGGCGCAGGTCGAGTGGAAAGAAATCTACGACGCCGATAATAAATTCCAATACAAAATCGAGTATGGCTATGACGAAAAAGGGAGACTCATTCGAGAGACCAATCCGATAGGGCAAGAAGCTATTTTTAAATACGACGACCTCGGAAACTGCCTCTACCAAAAAGATTGTAGTGGCCGAGTAGAAATTACCAGTGAATACGATCAAGCCAACCGGATGCTCGAAAAAAATGTGGCCGGCTTCGACGGCATACGCCAACACTTCGAATACTCCTACAACACAAAAAGCCAACTCGAATACGAAATCGATGATAAAGGGCACAAAACAGAGTACGAATACAACCTCTTCGGCCAAAAAATACGGATCACCCATCCCTCGACCCTTACCGAATCAGGAGAGTGGGTATCGCCTCAGAAAAAACAAGACTATGACAGTAGAGGCAATATCATTCTTCAAGTGGACGAAGAAGGGAATCAAACAACCTCCACCTACACAGCCTATGGTAAACCCATCCAAATCGAATACTCCGATGGAGCTATAGAAAAAAATACCTACGATCTAAACGGCAATCTAAAAACCCACACCGATCCTCTAGGAGTCATCACCTCTTATCTCTACGACTACTTAAACCGAGTCATAGAAAAAACGGTCACCTCAGCAGGTCATCAGCTTTCCCAAGAAACCTGTGAATACACAGGGCACCACCTCATGGTCAAAACCGATGCCGAAAAGAATCGAACTGTCTATGAATACGACAAAGCGGGCCGGAAAATTTCAGAAGAGTTTGGCGGGGAAAAAAGTCTATTTATCTACGATTCGATGGGCAGGCCCTCCTCCATCCAAAAAGGGGACCTTGTAACAATCACCGAATACAACGCTCTCGATCTCATCATAGAAGAAAGAGACGAATCGACCTCAGGCGAAGTCCTTCGCTTAGTCCGCTATGACTACGACAGCGCTGGCAATCGAGAACACATCACCCATTTTGTCGACGGCAAAGAATCGATCGAAACGATGCGCTACGATTCCCTCAATCGCCTCATCAAAAAAACCGATGCGCTTGGCTTCTCAGAAGTCTTTGATTATAAATATGTTACAGATGAAAATGGCAAAAAAGTCCTCCAGAAGACCCACACCGATCCCCTAGGCCTCCAAACAATAGAGACCTATGACCCATTAAATCGCTTAGTAAAAGTAGAAAAGCGCAAAGAAAAAACTCTTGCACTCGAAGAGAAGTTTTATTCCCTCAGGGGCGATCTAATTCGACAAGTCAACACCATTTTTTCCCCCAACGCGCCATCGCGCCAAGTGGAAACCCGCTGGAAGTACGACAGCCGCGGCCGCCTAGAAAAACTAACCGAAGCGGCCAACACGCTCGAAGAAAAAATCACCCAACAAACCTATACCTTGCGAGGAGAACTCGAGCACAAAACCAAGCCCGATGGCGTTGTGATCACCTACACCTATGACGATTTAAGCTCCGTTCAATCGATCACCTCATCAGATGGCACCATCAGTCATCACATGACCTACAATCGGCTAGGACACCTCCAAACAAGTGACCAGCTCGTTCGCACCACAGATCCCCAAGGTCGAACCCTCACTGAAACCTTTCCAGGCTTCCTCGTACAAAATATCTACGATAAAACAGGAAGAAGAGAAAAGTGCCTAATTCCCGCAGCCAACTGCCAGATAGAGTACAAATATAACGCGTCAGATCTCAAGCAGATCATTAGAAAGACGATCGATGGCCCCGCGCTTTACACCCACACCTATACCCAGCACGACCTCTCGGGTAATCTCCTAGAAGAGCAACCCATCAGTTTTTGCGGTCCTACCCGTTTTACCATCGATCCGCTCTCGCGCAAAACCGCCATCGCCTCGTCCCTGTTTAGCCAATCGGTCTTAGAGTTCGACGCCGTAGGCAACATCCGGCAAATGGAGATCCAAGGAGAAACGATTTCTTATGGATACGACGACCTCTACCAACTCACCTCCGAGTCGGGTCTATTTCCCCATAACTATCTCTGCGATTCGCTTCATAACCGCCTCGAAAAGGACGCAGAGTCCTACGATGTTAATTCCCTAAACCAAATAACATCCCACTTCACCTACAACAAAAATGGCAATCCCACCGAAAAAGGGACCACTCGATACAGTTACGACGCCCTCGATCGG
>PLXF01000079.1 GCA_003151315.1 Parachlamydiales bacterium | reverse complement strand
TTTTAGCCCGATTGCCTTGGCCTTTTGCCCTCGGACGTTTGGCCTTTGGCCAAACTAGTCGATTTATTTACTCAGGAAGGGGTTTTTAACCCCTTCCTGAGTACGCGTTCACGGGGAGTAGGGGGGGGGGACAACGTCGCAGGTTAAACTCTGCTCGCCGTAGGCGAGTTCCGCTCAATCCTGTAGCGTCCGAAGCGGCCACTACAGGATTGAGCGGCTTGAAGAGGGGAGACAAAAAATTTTCAATAACAGGTGTCGCTAAAATCTTTTATAGCGTACACTTCTTTGCCGATGGAAGATAAGTGTCAACTGATTCTGTTGTGAATAACAAAGTTACTGGACATCCTAGCCCGCTCGGCGCTGATGAAAAAACACGCCGTTGGAGTCAACTTGTGTATACCTCCGACAGGGGGATCTGAATAGTTACGGGTATGTTTAGGGACTTGTGGGTAACGATTAGCTTTTGGCCAAGTGCCAGAGAACCGTTTGTTAAAAATTTGCAAAAGAATTGTCAGAAAATTACTTGCATGCATATTGTTTACATAGATATAGTCGCTTGCTTTTAACCCAAGGAGTATCTGTGAGTTCATCCGTTTTGCCTCTTAACAGAACCAGTTTATCTATGCCCGAACATGAGGTTCCTGATGAGAAAGAACCTCAATCGCGCGCTTCCGCTATCCAGATGTCCGACGAAGAGAGAGCTCAGCGTGTAATTCAAAAGATCACAGCTGCTTATGAGGAGACGCGCGTACTCATCCCTATTCAGTTGGGTTGTGTTTTCACATTAGCTGATTTTCGTGCGGTAGAGAGGTATGTGATAACGGGGCGGGGTAGATTGCAGGATCTATTGATCAACAAATTTCAACTCGATATGAGCATAAGAGCTCTCAACCAACATTTTTCTTTTCTTGATCGCTTACAAAAAGTCAGCAGCGAGATCTTGGATAAAGTCTCTTTGCATTATATGTATTTCTGCCAAGAAGAAGTTCCTTATTCGGATGCAAAATTGGCGCTGATGGAAGACGAACAACTGATCACTATTCCAATCGAAGTCCTGAAATACACCAATCTAGAGATTTTCTCTCTTAGGCTGCTTCAAATTTTTCAAAATCGTCAAGATCTAGTGAATGAGTTGCCTCTCTATAATCAAGAAAGTCCGCTGCAATCGCCCGCTGCTCTTCTACCTCTGTTACCAGCAGAAACCATTCACGCAACAGCTGACCGATTACCTGCTAAAATCTTCGCTCTCTTTGACATTCATCAATGCCAGAGGTTAGATTTTTCACGGTTGTCGCCTGAACAGATTTTGCATTCCATGAATGGCTATTTTATCGATAAAGATAAAATACAAAAAAGAGTGTCACTTGTCTCTGAGGAACAGATTTTGTCAATGGGCAAAGAAAAAATGAAGGAAGCTTTCTTAGGAAGTTCCCTCGAACCTAGCGACATCCAAAAGAACATCATTACTGCTTTATCTCCTCCAGTCATTGATGAGATGATCCGTCTTGAGTTATTTGAAGTCTTAAAATATATTATCGACGAACAACTCTCTCAGATTCACCTCCAAAGTATACCACAAAAATCAATCGATTTTCTTTTTCCAACCTTGGACATCACTAAATTATATTCGGGTGATTATTCTGCTAAGGATTTTGGAGGTAAAATAACGCACATCTATAAAACTAGTTTTGGTGAAGTGCAATCAAGCGACGAGAGTGTAGCCAATTCAATCAACCAGGCAAAAGAAATCTGTCAAAAAAACTTTCGACTCATTTCTCCTACACAATTTGCTCTGATAAAAGATAAGTTGGATCTCGAGATACTCGATTTTCTTCATTATCCATGTCTTTAGGTTGATCGTTACCCACAAGTCTAAAATTTAGTATTCTGTTTCGCTTTTCACAAGGAGCAGGTATCATGAATTACCAATGGATTCACCAACAATTTTCTAACGTCAATATGTAAAGACGCTCGTCTACAGAAGAGGGCTGTTCAGATCGCGCAGGGCTGCGCAGAACATCTTGACAAATCACTGTCTGATCGCTTTGATGATTGGGCAGGGCTAAAGGCTGCGTATCGTTTATAGCGTACACTTCTTTGCCGATGGAAGATGAGTGTCAACTGATTCTGTTGTGAATAACAAAGTTACTGGACATCCTAGCCCGCTCAATCCTGTAGTGGCCGCTTCGGACGCTACAGGATTGAGCGGAACTCGCCTACGGCGAGCGGAGTTTAACCTGCGACGTTGTTACCCCCCCCCTACTCCCCGTGGATTCCCGTGAACGCGTACCTTCCTGGTTAAATAAACGCCTCAGAGGACAAATATGCAGAGGTAATCGGGCTAAAAAAGTTGCAAAGTCGAGGCTACGGCATGTTAAATAAATAATATTTTAATACATTTGCAATCGGAATTGTTATAAACTAAATTTAGTTATATAAAAATTAATATATTTATTGAGTTTTTATCATATTTAATGTTAAAATAAATCAAAGTTAAGGAGTTTTTAATGAATAATTCTATTTCTGCCGCATCTACAGCCTGCTGGCCCGTAACTAAGAGGCATTGGCTTCCTAAAACAGCAACAGCGGCTATTCCTGTCGTCGGAATTGTTTTCGGCGCGTTTTTAGAATCTCGCATCCAAAAAGAGACCTCTATCACAGCGCCTCCCGCTTTAGTAGCCGAATCTCTTAGGCAACAGAATCATTACAAGATTGGATACATCATAAATGCCCTTATTTGTATGGCAGCTGCGATTACTTGTGTAGCGCTTGGCATTTTTCTACCCGTCGGCGGGATTGGTTTTGCCCTCTTTTTTGGAGGACTCGCAGCGCTTGCAATTCACCTTCTTCATCGCGATATATCCTACATTAAAGAATTAGATCAGGGGCGCAACCCTTGGCTAAAAAAAAGCTCCTCTCTTAATATCCTCAAAGAAACATTTGCCTAAACCTCTCATGATTCAAGAATCGGTGTAGGTAAATATTTAATTTTTATGCCAATGCGGCATCATTTCGGCTGATTTTTATAGCATGCGTGCTGTCATGGAGGAGATATACTGCGCGCGGCTAGCTTCGTAACTTTTTGAGACCTTATAGCGACCCATCTTTCAACGATCGTTNNTAGAGCGACCCATCTTTCAACGATCGTTCCTCGGCCATATTGCGACAATATGGCTCTCGTCGCGATCGTTGAAACCTAGGTCACTCTAAGGTCCCCAAAAGTTACGAATCTAACCGCGCACAGTATAAGTAAATTGGAAGAAATTTAAAGTATTTTTATGTTTAGTTGTAGGAGTTAATTTGATATCATGTAGTCCATGACCAGTTATCTGTTGAAAAATTACCAACTATCTGGGTGTGAACTATTTCAATCTTTGTTTGTTTCTGAATATGGATTGAGGCATCTGGCTCAAACAAAAAAAGATGAATCCCGTAAGTGGGGACATAGGCTCATTGCTGCCATAGAGCTCTGTCCCGTCATAGGTCTAGTAGCTACACTGATAGAAGCTATAGTTGCTAAATGTATCCGCTCTGTTCTTTCTAAAGAAAATCCTCTACCCAAAGAATGGGTGTTTCAAGGTACTCAATCTGACTGCGAAGGTGCTGTAGTTATCGCTAAGGTAGAATCTATTCGGGCCAAATTAGAGGCTAGCCATCCGCTAGGAATCAGTTTTAATCCCCAAAAAATCAAGCCCTATCTCATGGGAGGCACCTGTTCGGCTATGTCCATGGAATTTCTTAATTCCTATTTCAAGGAACGGCAAGTATGTGTACAACAATCAGATCAGCGATCTGAGATGCTAGTAAATCGGATACGGCAAATGGGTCAACAATTTGCTTCGAGCTCCTATAAAATGAGAACTCTGCAAGCAGCCTATAACACGATTGAAGTCATTCAACCAGATAGTGCCGTAGATCACACGAAAAATAAGGTGCAATCTTTGGCTAATTACTACTCATTTGCAATCGATTATGCGTCGCCGGAAATACATATAGATAAATTAAGAGATGAAAATGATCTATCTCAAACAGTTCAAGCCTTACCCGAAGGAGCTTTTTTTGTTCGAATAATAGAATATGAAAATAATAAAAAACTCGAAAAGAGTGGCCACTCTTTGGTTTATATAAAAGAGAATGGTTTAGGTGTTTTTTACGAGCCAAATCAAGGAGCATTGAAATTGCCCGAATTGAGGCACACAAGTTATTTGTACGAAGCATTTAAAAGTTGTTGGGGGCGATTCCAGGTAAGCAGAGCCCGATTTTATCGATTCCATCCGGCGTTGTTGCATAATTCATTGCACATATAAGTTGCTGACCATGAAAAAATTACAACCACAGAGCACGCAGAGAAAAAGCATAAAAATGCGCGTTTTCGCGCCTCTGTGAGCTCTGTGCTCTCTGTGGTAAATACTGATAATGAGGCTGTTATACAAAAAACGAATTATGCAACAACGCTATTGCATCCGATAGAGCCCTTTGCACAACCTCTTTCGGAATAGGAGTGCAGAAAGCTCCCTCGAAGGGCAATGCATGGCCAATCTGATCGATAAGGACGTATCGCTCTTTTTTTCCCACCCCTTTTTTGTCGAGAGATAACGCATCCCAAAAGAAAGGCCTAATAGAAGGAAGCTTCAAGGCAAATCCCAGACTCGCAAACCCCTCGGAAATAGCGTCTGCATCTAGAGGATTCAAATATCCCAATTCCGCGCTAAGTCTACTTTCCACAACACAGCCGAGCGCTACAGCTCTTCCATGAGCCATTGAGTATCCCGATTGCCATTCTAGAGCATGGCCGATCGTGTGCCCGAAATTGAGGATCCTTCGGAGCCCCTTTTCCTGGGGATCTTTTTCTACAACGGCACATTTCCCGGCAACGCACGCCCCAATAAGCTCTTCTCCTCTTTCCCCACGAATGAGCCGCTCCCAAATAGTTTTGTCCCACACTAGCCCTAATTTTAGCATCTCAGCGATCCCATTGGCATATTCTGCTTTAGGGAGCGTCTCTAAAAAGAGGGGATCGATCAATATAGCTTCAGGGTGGGAGATCGTTCCCAGCAGATTTTTCCCCTCTTTAGTATTGATTCCCGTTTTGCCGCCAATTGAGGCGTCAACCATAGCTAAAAGAGTCGTGGGGATGTAAATCGTGGAGATCCCTCGCAAATAGGTTGCGGCTACAAATCCCGCTAAATCCAGAAGAGCGCCGCCGCCCATGGCAACGAGAAGCGTATCTCGGCCAAAACGGTTGTGGAAGAGGGCCTCTTCCAATTGCTCTTTGGTTTTACGGGTTTTGATCTTCTCACCGCCAGGAAGGAGAAACAGTTGTCCCTGAAGTTTTTCGGCCCAGTAACGCGCAACCGTTTCGACCCCTTTATCTGCCACTAAGGCGATGGGGCGCTTTTCTGCGAGCAAAATGTCTAGAGACTGGGCGCCGATTTCGATCTTAGATATCACGACTTAGGAGAACCGAAATTGTATCCGACCTGCTGGATAAACTGATTGAGCGACTTGATCCATTGGATCGACTCTTTGCCCATGACGGTGATGATCAGGCTCCAGGCGGCCGTAAGGAGGGCAATGCCGACCCACGACTTGAGGGAGATGCCGAGAAAGACGATCTGCACTTGAGGGGCCAGGCGATTGGCGATCCCTAGGAATAGGTCGGTGAGGAGAATGCCGATGAGCGATGGGGCGGCGATCTGGACGCAAAGATTGAAAATAGAGGCTAAAATATGGGAGACGTATTTCCAATAGGGACCCCTAGCAGAGAAAAGGAGGACATTGAATCCCTGATCGACAGGGATTAGGGTATAAGATTGGGCTAAGCCGTTGAAGAAAAAAAAGGGGCCTCCGAGGCTAAAGAAGAGCGCCAGAAGGACGTAGTTGAATAAAATACCGATCGGTCCCGTCTGGCTCTGAGTCGTGGGGTCGTTTACTTGGAGAGCAGAGGAGCCGCGCGAATGGTCGATTAAGCTTCCCGCCATCTGCACTAAGAAAAAAGGGGCCGAGGCTAAAAAGCCGATCACAAAACCGATCGCGAGCTCTTTGAGCATGAGGCCAATCCAGGGGACCTCAAAGGGGATTTCTTGGTGGATCATCAGAAGATTTTGGGGAAGAAATATAGCGACGAGAGAAATGCTGAACATAATCCGGATCGCCATCGGGATATTTTTGGCCCCAAGGAAGGGAGTAATCGCCATGATAGGGAGAATACGGGCGAGGGTAAGGAAAAAGATCGAAAGGACGGAGGCAGGCTTTAAGTTCGGCAGCGAAAGGAGCAGTTCGAGATAGGAATCGGTCGAAAGGATTGTATCCATGCTTTCACATCGAGCTCCACTTGGGAATTCCGTTGAAAATGATCATGGTGAATTGCATCACTTGGGCGCCGAGCCATCCCCCCATAATAATTACAGTGAAAATCACAGCAAACAGCTTCACGGTAAAAGAGAGCGTCTGCTCTTGGATCTGCGTGGCTGCTTGGAAAACGGCGACAATGAGACCTAACACCATGCTAATCAGGATAGGGGGCCCTGAAAGGATAAGGATCAACATGAGCGCTTGGTATGAGAGCTGATAAATTTCGTTACTGAACATCCGATTTCCTACTTAAACGACATAGCGAGCCCTTGCACAAGGACCGTCCAACCGTCGATCATTACGAGGAGGAGGAGCTTGATGGGGAGCGCGATCGTGAGGGGGGAGAGCATCATCATACCCATCGCGAGCAAAATATTAGACACGACAAGGTCGATCACGAAAAAGGGGAGGTAGATCAAAACCCCTACCTCAAAGGCCGACTTGAGCTGACTTGTGATGAATGAGGGGACGAGAATAATCATGTCGTTCGTTTTTAGAGCCGTTTTATAAGGCTCAGGAAAAATCTTTTGACCTAGGTCGTAAAAACTGCGGACATGTTTTGTGCTGCAATTGCGCTGCAAAAAACCCTTCAAAGGCTCTTTTGCTTTATCGATCACATTGACGACAAAAAAGGCCGCCTCGCCTGAAAGGACAGGGATGGAGCCGCTGCTTTTAATGACGTCTTGGGCCGCTGTGTACATAGCAAGACCCGTGGGAAACATCACGTAAATAGTCATAAGAAGGGCGATTCCGTTAAGTACCTGGTTGGGAGGAGTCTGCTGTACACCGAGGGCTTGGCGTAAAAGGGAGAGGACAATCACGATTTTCATGAACGAGGTGAGGAGCATTACAGCAAAGGGCAAAAGGGCGAGTCCTGCCAAAACGGCCAGTTTCGTCGTCAGCGAGGGGTTGACTTTCCCTTCATCGCCATCAGCGGCCAGCTTAGCTCCCTGAGATAGAGCGGCGGCGAACGATTGATCGGCAGCTGCTGGGGCGGCACTCTCGGCCAGTAAGGGGGAGGAGAAGAGGAGCAGTGCTAGGAGGAATTTAATCATTATTTTTTCATGAAGGTTGCAAAGGCCGATTCGAGAGCCAGCCACTGGTTTTCGAGCTGGGCATTGATGATGCCCGCTTCGGTTTGGATAATGCATCCGCCCGGTTCGATGTCGTCCCTCTCTTGAATGGAGAGGTTGTCTAGGTGTTCGAAGATCTTTTTAATCTTCGATTTGCTTTTTTCCAATCGTTCCAGATCGTGTCTATTTACATAGATGATAATTTTCCGGTGCTGCGTGACCGGCTTGAGCGATTGGATCACAATGTCGACTACTCTGTCGGGATGGAGCTTGAGCTCTTCGCCGATTAATTTTTTCGCAGCCGAAAGTGCAAGGGGAAGGATTTTTTGTTGGATTTCGGTGCGCACGCTCTTGAGTTGTTCATCGAGAGAGAGGATATGCTTATTTAACGAGACGAGCCCCTCTTGAAATCCCTTTTTATAGGCCTCTTCTTTGGCTTTTTCTGCCTCTATTGCCGCCTCATCTTTACATTCTTCAATTTCTTTCTTCGCGGTTTTTAAGAGAGCGCTGGCCGTAGAGAGGGTAGAAAATTCCTTAGCGGGGATGATTTTTTCACCTGGTGCAATCCGCACCTCCTGGCCCGAGATCAGAGAGAAAAATTTAGTCATAATCCTCGAATCAGTTCTTCTATTTGCTTGACCACTCCGTCAGTAAGCGCCAAAGGCGCCTCTTTCGAAAGAGAGTGGAATAGGGTATTGCCCCGTCCTATGTCGAGCTGGTGGCACACATACCAAACCAGATCGGGATCTTGTCCGGAAAGGGCGACGGCAAGTCTATTCAAACCCCTTCTGTGGAGCATCAGACGCAGAGAATCTTCGGTCCCATCCCATCTCTCAAGATTTAATCGGGGTGTCGATAGGGGATCTTTGTGAGACGAGACCTGTTTTAAGTATCTGCGCTCTTCGTCATTAAGGAAACTGTAGATTTTCTTCAGGATTTTTGTCTCTACAATTTGGCGCAATTCTCCGGCTAAATCAAAAAGGGAGAGGAGATCGATTAAATGGGTCAGCTCTTTTTTAGACATGCTCAGTAGCGCATTGAGAGGCGATGGAGGAAGATAGGGTAGCGGCAGCAAACGGTCTTTGGCTGTAACAAGGCTCGTTTGGAGAATTTGGCGTAAATAGGCACGGGCCGTTTCTGTGATCTCGGGAAAAGGGGGGTTGAGATCTAGCGCATTTCCCAAACTCGCTGCCGTAGTAGGGCTGAGCGCGACGAGGAAGAGCTTTTGTTCTTTGGGCGTATAGCTTTTTAGGGTCGGGATAAACCAAGACCAATGGACATGTTCTAAAATGGCGTGATTGGTGAACTCTTCTGCACTTATTTCGTGAGCCAAAGGGATGGTCTTTTCGAGCCGTTCTCTCTCTTCTTCGGGCAGAAAATGCGCGAGCCTTTTTCGCTTTTCTGGGGAACAGCGGCTCAAAAAAGACTGTAGGACCATCTCGCTTGGAGATCGCATCAGAGGTTCAATTCGGGTTCATTGTTTTCTGGTGGAACTTTGGCTTTTTTTCTAAAGGGGAGCTCCAACTGCGGATAGAATTTATATACAAGCCAACCAAGAGCGCCGCCAAACAGAAGGAGGAGGAGGATTAGAGAAAAGAAAATGAAGCGAAATCGGCCTAAAGATCCTTTGGTCATCACAATAGACCAAATATTGACATAAGCTTGAGGTTGATGTTTTCCCATTGGCTGGCCGCCCATATCCAGTGTGATATCGGTAAAGCGGGAACGATCGGTGATAACCGAGACGTTTTCAAAATCGAGGCCGCTGACACTGCCAGCGAGGAGGCGTTTAATTTTCGTTTCGATATGGCTATTGGGATCTTCCATAGCCCCTTGGAGTTTGATGTAGACGGCGGAGGTTGTTTTGGGAAGAATAGCGCCAGGAGCTAGCGTAGTTTCAGAAGGGGGAAAGGAAATTTGGACATCGGCATCAACGACGCCGTCGATTTTCCGGATTGTCCCTTTAAGCTCTTCGGCAAGTCCTGATTGATAGCGGATCGTCTCTTCCCTTTCCGACGACATCAGTCCCGATTTAGCAAAAATCTCTAATAGGCTCGTCCCTTTAGGTCGGGGGAGACCGTAGCGGTTTAAAATCGACATCGCGTCAGTCATGCGAGTGTTGGGGACGACGATGTTGAACTGGTTAGAGGGGCCCTGCGCTCCAATGCCAGTTGCGGCGGCGGTCACTTTTTGGGCTTCAATCCCTTTCGACGCAAGGAAGACGATGATTTCATTGGCTTCTCTCTCATCGACATTGTTGACAATCGTCATGTCGGTAGAGCAACTGGCCAACAAAATAAGAACAAAAAAAGTGAGAAGGTGCTTGAACATAGAAAACCACATCCGGATGCTATTTCCCTTTATACCATTCAAAGCGATCGTTTGGCAAGCAGGGAAAAAACTTAGTCGTCCGATCTTGGAAATTTGTAAAGCTCGCGCCTCACAAAGCTTGCCGCGATTNNATGCTAATCCTGCTTTGTAGCGGCGCAATTTTTGCACGTGGGCTTTAGTGGGAGGGCGCCCTAAGACAGTGCCCACTTTTCCTTGGATTGTTTTTAGCAGATAGTGCCGTGCGCATTTCCATAAATCGGGAAGGAGTACGCGCCGATAGAGCGCTCGTCTCTCCTCTTTGGGGAGATTTCTCTCTACCCATAAGAGGCGGCTTCTCCACCAAAAATAGTGCATATGGGGTTTGCCCCCAGTGAAAGAGGAGGAGACTTTGTGATAGACATGCGCTTTGGGTGCGGTCCAAATCTCAAATCCGGCCCGCTTGGCTCGAAAACAGAAATCGGTCTCTTCCCAGTAAAGGAAAAAACGGGGTTCTAGCAAGCCGATTTTTTTAGGGACACTAACGTGCATAAAAAGGGCGCAGCCTGTGACATAGTCCACCTGTTCTTCTTTTTCATAGCTGAACTTGTCGTCGATTTGGTCGGCGCCGCACGAAATGAATTCGGCAATCTGTGGATCCCAAAAACCGCCGCAATGGTCGATTCTTTGGGGATCGCCGTATCGATAGATCTTAGCGCCAAATATTTTCCCCTGCGGTCTTTCTCGAGAGGTTTGGATCAGTTGCGTCAGGAGGTCGGGAGCCACTGTCGTGTCGTTATTTAATAGTAAGATCCACTCGAATGTCTTTCTCAGCGCCCATTCGATCCCTTTATTGTTTCCCCCCGCAAAACCTAAATTCTCTCCCGTTTCTAATAACGGAATTTCAGGATAAGCTGCGCGAATGGCAGAGACCGAACCGTCTGTCGAACCGTTATCGACGANNCCATTCCAGTTTAACAGGATGACGCAAACCCTGCCGGCCCGTTTATGCATAGGACCTTGATGATGGAGCGGCTTAATACTTTGCGTCAAGAATCTTCTGCGTCTTTTCTTCGAGAGCTTCTAGGACTGGAATATGGGGTGAATTGCTTGACAGTTTAAGGCGATCCAATGTTTTTTTTATCTGTTCGCCCCAATGGATAGAATAAAGCCACTGTTGCGCGATTTGGAGCCGTTCTCGGTCTGTTTCTTGTTCGCAGTAATTATATATGAATGTGGAAAATAGGACGATTTCCTCTACTAGAGAAGATAATCGCATAGGGTCNNTAATTTTTCCCAACACGTAAGGAGCATGGGGATCTGATAGAATCTTAGGTTCTAAAGCGCTAACCATTTTAAACACTTGAGCGGCCGTTTCATAGTTTTGGCTCTCGATTAAAAATTGCAATTTTCTGTAGATAAGAATGTCAATTAGTTCCCGTTTTTTGTCTGAGGGCGCATGAATGAATGAGAGGGCCTGAATGCATTGTTTAGCTGTAACGGCTAAATCATTAGCTATGACGGGGATAGCCAGGCACTGTTCGAAAAACGCCATATGTACACTGTTGGCAACGAGAGGATCTGGGGTGAAAACAGCGAACTTTTCTTGACAAATCCAATCTAAAATTTGGTGTACGTAAGAGGAATAAAGGGCCGTTGCAGAGGCGTCAATGAATGATCCGAAGTGAACAATTGTTATTAATTGTTTCAAAGCGTTTTGTAAGGGAGAAAAAAGTAGAGGATAGGGGCGTTTATTTGGATGCGCCTGGAGAATCGATCGATTGGTTTTGTCGATAAGCTCTATAGAGAAAGGAATTAGATCGTTTAATAAGGGGGTAATTTTCAGCTCGTCGACTTTTATGCTATTGGGAGAAACACTATAGAGGGAATACACAATTTGTAGAGATCGGGTAAGGCCTTTTAACATAACGGAAAAGGCGCTCATGAGTTCTCTATCAGAAAAGGCGCCACTTGCGATGGCTAATTTAAAGGAGGCCAGCCAGCGAGGGGCGTCAATAATGAAAGGGTTTTGGGTCGTAAGGGCGCGGGTCCATCGATCGTTCCAGAGAGTTATAATCTTGGTTTTTTGGGAAGGAGAGGTAAGGTTATCCATGTAGTCAAAAATAAAATGGGTCGCGCCTCGTTCACCAGAGAGGTTATTTAGTTTTTCTTGGAATTGATCGATAGTGGCGCTCTGTGGATTGAACCCCCCTCTAACAAAGGAGAGGCAATGGGAGGTAAGCTCCTGCAAAGGTTTTTCCTCTAATAGTCGTTCATTTAAAAAAACGAGTCCCTGCAATTGGGCGGCCATTTGTTTAACATAAGCGTGTAATTGAAAAAAACTCGACGTCATTTTTTCCCAAATGGCAAAGGCTATAGGATTCGAATAAAAAGAAACGCCTATAGTTTTTTCCAAGTTTGCGAATGTGGCGAGCATGTCCTTAATCCCTACGCCTAAAGGGACGCTTTGTACAAGAGCATGCAGATACCGTAAGATGTCGGCAGGTTCGAGCGTCTCTATTCTATATAAAATTAAATTGACGAGTTTTTCGTTCAGTTGATTTCGCATAGCCCATTGTTTTTTTATTAAAACTTCAAATGTAGGCCAAAGCGTTTCTAGAGATACCTCATGAGAGAGGTCTAAACATTGTAAAAATAGAGCATATACATCTCGGGCAATCGGTTGAAATGCCTCCTCGGAGAGAAGGGATGTCAAATAATAAATGGATCTAATGGCCTCTTCGGGAGAGGATTGTTTCATTTTGTCCACACCTATCTGTAATAAGGGGGGCAATTTTGTTTTTAGGTTATGAGAAAGGGGACTCTTAAGTAAGTGAGAGAGGATAATTGAAAATTCGATGGAGGAAAGTTCTGGTAGATTTGCATTTTTCTTCAGACACAAAAATACTGCATCGTAGAGTTCTCTTTGGCAAGCGGCCTTGAGTAGGGCAGAGATAAGATGGGAGGGGATCGGTTTAGTTAGTGCTGTTTGTAATTCCCGTTTGCTTAAGGACGAGATGTGTTCAACCATTTTTTGTTGGAAAAAGTTCTTAGCGCACTCGGATAGATGGGGCAGTGTATGTAATGCCTCTAAATTTTGCATTTTATAGAGTGTGTGCCCCGCTTCCCACCACGCTTCGATAGCGAGATTTTCCTTCCCCCCTTTTTTGTGGCACAAGAGAGAGAGGGGGAATAATAGGGAGAAGTTATTTTTTGTTAATTCGAAAGGCTGCCAGATCTCTTCGGGCGGCAAAATGTCCAAATCGAGAATAGTTTGGAGAAATTCTACGAGACGGGGAAGGGCTATTCTATTTTTCAGATTGTTTAGAAAAATGGGGAGCTTCTTCCGAAGAGTTGAGGAGCCAAAATCGGAGGACAACGGCTTTAACCAGCGGGGAAGGTGCGCAAGGAGCAACTCTTCACAGGAAGGTCTTTCTAAAGCGCTTTCGAGAAGCCGTAGCCTTGTTAGGCGCGGTAAGGTTGGGTTCGCCAAGAGATCAGAGAGTTGCTGTACGGAAAGGGTATCGGGAGCTATGAAAGGCAAGAGGAGAGAAAATGTCTCTTTTTTTAGGGTGGCATATTGGGGGTTTTCCAGTAGGGACAAAACGAGATGAGGTTCATATTCAGCAAGCGCTAGAAAAAGAGGGGCGAATTCGGCGTTTGCTGCCTGGCCGATGGCCTCCAAACTCCCCTTCGAGTGGGGTTTAAATAGGTAGATAAAGGGGATGAGGTCTCTGAGGATTTTCCCCCTAGCTTCTTCTGAATAATTAAGGATAATTTCGAATACTAGAGGTAAAAATCGCTCCCTATGTAATTCGGGACTTTTATCCAGTAAGAAAAATTCGGCGATTTTGGTTGTTGGGTCGGGAAAATAAGAGGGACGTTGGGCCAACAGACTTGCAATTTTCCACCATTGTCTCGCCACGCGCGGCACTTCGAGCCAATTTAAGGGAATGGAGAGGAGCAACAGACGCGCCGATTCGTGGAATCTGTCCAAATGGGGGATTTGCAACAGAGCTTGGAGAATGAGGGGAAAGATCTCGGTATTTTTATTGTCGCTCCGGATCCACGATTGCAAATAGTCGATCCCATTAGAGGGTAGCGCGCCCATAGTGCAAGCCTCTTCCCATAATGAGAAAAATAGAGACGCTTTTTGAGGGTGAAGAGTCAATTTAAGAGCCATCTCCAAAAATAGTTGTTTGTCTTCGAGGGAAAAATGGGGGGATGGGAGAATATTACAGCCCGACCGGCTTAAGGCTTCTAAAAGTGAGGCTCTCACAAGTGGCTCTTTTCCTATTCGAATGATGAGCTGATTTAATCGATTTTCTGGACCTATTTTTAAAAATAAATCGGGTCGACAACCAATCAATTTGACAACGGCCTCTACAAGTAATTGGCGGGGAAGCGGTTGGTCATTTTCTAAGAAACGGCAGAGTATGTCGGTGGCTGCGACAGGAAGAGCTCTAGCTTCAACCGCCTTAGACCAAACACTAAAAAATAGCTCAGGAGAGTTCTCTTGGCAGGCCCATTCTAGAACACAAGAGACAAGCCCCCTTTTTTCTACAGAATCGAGATGAGGAGAAAAGAAAAGGGCAAAGTCGGACGGGAAGTGAAGCCGATAAAAGGCGTGAAGGGGGGACTTTTCCCCTTTGATTTGAGTGATTATTTCTCCCATTCCTTGCGGTAGATTCATCTGGCGCAAGCCGTCCAAATCGTCCTCATTAAGCTCAGGAAGAGCTAGGGCCAGACGAGCGATGATTTTCTCCTCGCCTTCTCCAGAAAGGAGCGCTAGTAAGAGAGAGGCGCGAGGTTCATTGCGCAATGTACCTAACCTATCTCGCAGAAGTTGATGAAATTGAGCCAATGTAGCTGGCAGGCCAAGTTCTGCTAAGCTAAGGTTCGAATGCACCAGATCGGAAAAAGTCGAGGGGCTGCAGCGCAAAAGAGCCGCCGTTTCTTTCCAGGAGATAGGAAGAAACATTCCGGAGGGGAGGAGAAAACGGGTCTGATAAGGAGGTACATCCAACCGTCTATTTATCAGGGGATTAAATTGGGTCCAAAATCCTAAAGAGCGAAGAGCGAGAGCTCCAAAGAGAGGTGAAGGACCCCTTTCTTTGATCTGCTCGGATATAGCCCATCGATTTAATATCTCCGTGGCCTTTTGATCAAAAATAGAGAGAACCTGCGATTGGTTAGGAGATATATTGGATTCTAGGACTACATAAAAATTAGTTAACAGAGCCGCCGCCGATTGTAAATCGGAGAAGTGGCGGCGGAGATATTTTTCCAACTTATAGAAATAGCTTTCGATACCTTCGCTGGCCAAATCGGCGAGGAAACGGTTGACGAGGGGGGCTTCACTTAAATAATCGATAGGAAGGAGCCCTTTTAAGGGCATAATCGCGTAGGTTCTAAGCCCATATTCGATCTGATGAGCCAGTTGTGGATTTAACCAAAACTGCCGTTGGCTAAGTAGGCGTAAAGAGTCGCGTAATTCATATCCATCTACGGCACGGAATACAAGAGGTTCGGAGCCGCCCCGAAATCGGTTTAACACATTGACTGCGAGTGAGGTGGCCGAGTTAGTGCAGCTAGGAGAGGCGTCAGACCAGGTAATGCGTAAATCGACGCTCCTTTTACATCCTTGCGCAAAGAGAGGGATGGTGATCATGAGTCCCCGGTCATCGCAGGAAAGAGCCTCTAAAATGCGCGTTTTTTGTTCAAATAAATTTGTATTATCGCTAATTGTTTTCAACGATTTTCTATTGCAGAAGTAGTGAGTTTGCCCTCCCTGTTTGATCGATTTAATTCCCAATGTATTTTGTAGAGCTTCCAAGAAAAGGGTTTTGAGGATTTTTCGATCAACACTCGCGTCATCAGAACGGACAAGTCCCAGAAAATCGATATCGCCCTCCCTCTTTTCTTGTCCGTAAAAAGCGCTATTGACGCAGCTCCCTTTTAGGTCTAAACGGCTTAGGAAAATATGATGGGATTGGAGCAATTCGTAAAAGGTGTTAATCAATTGTTGAAGATTGAGGGTGGTATGGAGATAAAAGGGCGTTTCAATGTGGAATACAAAAGATTGATCGAACTGAATCGTTTGTAAGAGAGCCTCCTCCTGCAGAGCCTGTAAGGGAAGGCCCTCCGACATCGATGAAGGAAGCCTTGGGGGCAGGGATAAGCGAGATGGACGAATACTTTCTGAAATAGCAGACATAAAATAAATCCCTCAATTGGTTCGAAAATTTTATTCTCAAAGCTAATTGATGGCAACAATTTTTATCGTAGATGATGAAGATTGGTTTCTCTGGATAAAAGAGAAAAATTTAAGTAACTATTCTGATACCTCTAGATTAAACGGAAGTTGTTGAACCACAGAGAGCACAGAGGATACAGAGGCCGCGAAACGCGGCTAAAAATGATCAATCCCTTCGTTGTTAACGCCTTTCAGACTTCTCTGTGCCCTCTGTGACTCTATTGGTTCAACAACTTCCGTTTAATCTAGAGGTATACTGCGCGCGGCTAGCTTCGTAACTTTTTGAGACCTTAGAGCGACCCATCTTTCAACGATCGTTCCTCGGCCATATTGCGACAATATGGCTCTCGTCGCGATCGTTGAAACCTAGGTCACTCTAAGGTCCCCAAAAGTTACGAATCTAACCGCGCACAGTATATCTGAATAGTTACGAAAAATTTAACACCGAGAACCCCCCAAGGTCTTTACCGCTTTCTGAACGACCTCATCGGGGCCAATTTGGAGAAGGCAGAAAGGCTTTTGGCACTCGCGTCTAAGGCATGGATGGCATGTGCGAGGTTTATATATAGCGATCCCGGATTGAGAATGGTGGGGACCACAGAGTTTGGGGTCTGTCGGGGAGTAGACGGCAATCGCCGGACGGTTGAGGGCGCAAGCTAGGTGAAAAGGGCCGCTATCGTTGCAGATCAATAGATCCATGCCATCGAGTAAGGAGGCGAAAGAGCGCAACGAAAGGTTCGGATCACATAGAGTGGATCCTGGAATTAGCTGGGCTAGTTTTTCCATTAAGGGCCGCTCTGCTCCATGTCCTGTAATCAGAATGTCACAATCGAGCGCTTCTTGGAGCTTTCGTCCCGTGGCCGCAAAGTGGCCGAGCGGCCATAATTTATAAGGATCTTTAGCCCCTGGGTGGAGAGCGATTTGCAGCCGTCCTTTCTTTTTTATCCCTTTTTCTTCAGGCGTTAGAAAAAAGGAGAGGGTGTGGCTATGAGCCGTGCCGCCTATACCTTTTACCAACTGTAAGCGCCGTTCGATTTCATGCTGGGACGATAGGGGAAGCATCTGGGTAAACAGGTCATCGAGCCCTTTATTAAGCCCTTTCGTCCCGATTAATCTTTGAGGGGAGAGGAGCGCACATAGGGGAGCGATAAATCGTTGCGAGGCATGAAAGATCAATATGGTGTCAAAGCGTTCTTTCCGTAATGTGTTCCATAAAGAGAGAGGGTGAGCTAGAGGAAAGAGGCGATTGGTCCAGGGATTTTCTTGTAAAACTCCCATCCCGATCGGGCTCGTCAAAACGGCTATATAGGCCTCGGGAAAAGAGAGGCGCAAAGATTCGATCCCAGGCATAGCCCAAAGGGTATCTCCTAATGCGGTTGTAGATACGACGAGAATCCGTGTAGGTAACGGGCTGCGATGTACGCCCTTAGGCCTGAGTTTAACTAGGGCGCGTAGGAAAAAGTTTTTTAGATTT
>PLXF01000144.1 GCA_003151315.1 Parachlamydiales bacterium | reverse complement strand
CACCTGTCCATCCCATGAACTTCGTCAGCCTAAGCAACTGATAAGAACGGAGTTTCCCATCAAAAGAAAAGGGCATTTTCAAAATCCGATGGGGCATGGTGTGGGCGATCTCTTCAATTTCCATCCCCCCTTCAGGCGACGCGATAAGAATAGGAACGGCCCCATTGCGATCAGTGACGGCGCCCATGTAAAATTCTTTCACAATATCTACCGGATCTGAAATTAGCACCTGGTGAGCAATCACTCCTTCCGGGCCCGTCTGTTCGTTCACCATTTTCATGCCGATAAGAGCCTGAGCAATTGTTCCGATCTCCCCTCGAGTCTTGGCAAACTTGACCCCTCCCGCTTTTCCCCGACCGCCAGCATGGACCTGAATCTTAACCACCGCTTGGGTTAAGTGAAATTCATCGGCCACCTGTTCAGCCTCTTCCAGGCTAGAGGCCACTCCAAATACAGGGATCGGAATGCCATATTGCTTCAAGATTTTTTTCGCTTGAAATTCGTGTAAATTCATCCCAAAACCATCTCTTTAATCTGAAATCTCTTATCTGTTAGAATCTGTTTTCGATCAACCCCCTTTATGCAATGTTTGGTTTTTTTAAAAAGTTAGCAGCTCCTTTCGCCAAAATGAGATCCCTTCTAGGGCAAAAAATCAGAGCCCTTTTTTCCTCAGGGGTGAACGAGAAAGCCCTGGATGAGCTGGAAAAATTGCTCTATGAGGCGGACTTAGGAGCTACTACAGCTGCCGAACTGGTCGATCAAATTCGGCAACTTTGCCGAAAAAAGGGGGACTTGACTAGCGAAGAAATTCTAGCTCATGTCCGCAAACAACTCCTCGAATTAATGGGCCCTTCTAAAGAGAGAACATCCACTACAACCCCTCATGTTATTTTAATTGTCGGCGTAAATGGCGGTGGCAAAACAACAAGTTTGGCGAAATTGGCCTCCTATTACCGAAACGCGGGGAAAAAAGTCTTAATCGCAGCCGGTGATACATTCCGCGCAGCCGCCGTCGAACAACTCGACGCCTGGGCAAAAAAGATCGGCGTCGATCTCATCAAAGCGCAGGCTAAAAGCGACCCTTCCGCTGTAGCCTTTGACGCTCTGGAAGCGGCTAAAGCGCGGGGCACCGAAATTGTCCTCATCGACACCGCGGGGCGCCTTCAAACGAAAACAGACCTTATGGCGGAGCTGGCCAAACTCAAGCGGGTATGCCATAAACAAATCCCAGACGCCCCTCATGAAACGCTCCTCGTCTTGGACGCCACTATTGGTCAAAATGCCCTAGACCAGGCCCGTACCTTCCACCAATTCACCCCCATCACAGGGATTATCCTCACCAAATTGGATGGGACGGCCAAAGGGGGGATTGCCGTCGCCATCCACAGCCAGTTGCAGATTCCCGTCCTCTGGGTCGGCACCGGAGAAAGCGCCGAAGACCTGGCCCCCTTTGATGCTGAAGGATTTATAAATGCCCTTTTATCCACAAATTAGACTATATAAATAATTTTAATTATACTATTTTATTGATATTTTTTTATATTATATATATAATAATACAATAAATTCAGGTGATTATGATCAGCTTAATTGAATCCCGAGAAATAGCAGAACCCAGCTATTCACCCACCGCTAAGCTGGACAGCTATTTATTAGTAGCGGGACTGGTTATGACCGCTGCTTACATCGCGCTATTTAGTTTCTCCATCGTGCCTTTTGATTTAATATACATCTTATCGGGTGCGATTCCCATCGGCCTAACTTTAGGTAGCGGCGCTTTTCTATATGGGATAAGAAAAATAGTCGAACACGACTTCAACAAATGGAAACATCCCAAAGGGATAGGCGTTGTTGCCTAATTCGTTTTTTGTATAACAAGCTCATTATCAGTATTTACCACAGAGAACGCAGAGCTCACAGAGGCTCGAAAAGCGAGCATTTTTATGCTTTTTCTCTGTGTTCTCTCTGCTCTCTGTGGTTGTAATTTTTTTATGGTCGGCAACTTATGTGTGCAATGAATTATGTAACAGCACCCTATTGGAAAGCAGTATAAAACTTATTAGAACATGCGGGAAAATCGAAGAGTATGCCATACTGGGCGGCATGGCGGGTTATAACGCTTAGTGGGAAGGCAAAACGGGAAGACCCGATGCTCCACAGTAGCTCGTTGATTGGGTCGAAATGCAGACAGATCAAGCGAAAGAATTCGGGAAATGGCGGGCCTTCTTCTGGCCTATTCGCCGCTCTGAACTGGCTAAATTTTTTCCTCTACTTCTCGTCTTTTTTTTCATCACCCTCAATTACAATTTACTCCGGACATTCAAAGATTCGATCATCGTCACAGCCCCCAATTCGGGAGCGGAGGCGATCCCTTTTATTAAAGTCTGGGGGATTTTACCCAGCGCTCTGCTGTTGACATTCCTTTTTACCCGCTTGGCTAACCGTTTCGACCGGGAAAAAGTTTTCTATATCATGATGCTCCTCTTTTTAGTCTTTTTCTTTGTCTTCACCTTTATCCTATACCCCCTTCAAGACGTTCTTCATCCTCACGCCCTTGCCGACCGGATCCAGGCATATTTACCCATGGGGCTTAAAGGGCTCGTCGCCCTTTTTCGGAACTGGACCTTTACCCTCTTTTATATCATGTCGGAGCTGTGGAGCACGGCGATTATGTCGGTCCTTTTCTGGGGTTTTGCTAACGAAGTGACCGGAGTCGGAGAGGCCAGGCGCTATTATGGACTTCTGATGATCGGCGCTAACATCTCCTCGATTGTTGCCGGACAGCTCTCCCACACCTTTTCCCGCATCGACTACATCCCCTGGATTCCCTACGGAACGACTAAGTGGGAACAATCGATCTTTTTCATGACCTGCCTTATCTTAGGCTGCGGCATCCTGTCACTTCTCGTTTTCCGTTGGCTCAACCGAAAAATTATCGGACCCAGTGAAAAACTCCAATCGGCCTCTATAAAAAAAGAGAAAATTCGGATGTCGTTGCGAAAGAATTTCTCCTATCTGGCCAACTCCAAATATCTGATTTGCATCGCACTCATTGTGGTCACCTACAATATCGCGATTAATCTAATAGAAGTTGTGTGGAAAAACCAGATCAAGGCGGTTTACCCCGACCCGAGCGATTTTCAGGGTTATATGGCGCAAGTTACGATGGCGATCGGCGTTATTTCCACCTTTGCATCCCTCTTTATTTCCGGTAACATTATCCGTTGTTTTTCCTGGACCGTAAGCGCCATGATCCCGGCCGTTATTATGCTAGTGACCGGCGTCGCGTTCTTTAGCTTCGTCGTATTTCAGGATTACGCATTTATGACACCGCTGGCGGCAACGATTGGCTTAACGCCGACCGCGTTTGCCATCTTTTTAGGCGGAATGCAAAACGTATGCGCCCGCACTTGTAAATTCACCTTCTTCGACCCCACCAAAGAGATCGCATTCATCCCCCTCAATAACGAATCAAAACTTAAGGGGAAAGCCGCGATTGATGGAGTAGGTTCTCGGATTGGCAAATCGGGAGGATCGCTGATCCATCAGGGGCTGCTCTTTGTATTCTCGAGCCTATCGGTAAGCGCCCCCTATGTAGGGGCTATTTTCCTAATAATTATCCTCGTTTGGATCCTATCGGTCATCNNTCAGGGCTGAGCCGCTTTTGATCTGCCAATTTCGACGGTTTTTATGCCTGAATGTCGATAGACTGGCCACGAATTTGATAATTAAAAATAGCTCCGCATAGTTTCAAGGCCTCGAGGATTTGAGGATGCCATTTTTTGATTCCTTTGCGTATAAGATCCTTTCTTGATGAAGTTCTCCAAATTGAATCATGAAAAGAAATAGAGGCTGAACGTCGATATGAGAGAGGAACGGAAATGGACTCCCGCTCGGCAATACTGGTATTAATTTCCTCGATTATTGCTATAGCGACATCTTGGGCAGTTACAGGCTCTAAAGGTTCCCCCCGCGCTTTCCCTTTAAGCGAACCCCATGGCAGCGTTAGTTGGTTAAGGGTAAGGTTAATGTCTATCTGTTTTAGCGGATTTTTGACAATTCCGTTTTTTTCATAATAAGCAAGTAAAAGAACCCTTTTTGTACGTTTACTTGCTATGTCCGTCTGTTCAAGAGAAATACCCTTTTCTTGGGCTGTTTTGATGACAATTTCGCACAGACTTTCTGGAAGGGAGCTCGCGAAAGAATAGAGCTCCTCTTTGGTACCTTTACGGCCTGAAAGAACAGGTTCTAATAATAATAATTTAGGCGGGGTTTCGCTGGTTAAATAGGTCCAATGATATGGGTAGCCAGCGGCCATAATGAAGCGAGTGTATTCGGATATCGTTTCTGTTAGGAGACTCTGTTTTGAGAAATAGGTTTCACTGTTGTCGAGAGAACTGTTGTCGAGAGAACGGGAAAATTCTCCGGGCAATTTTTGCTTCACAAGGAGTGTATAAGACTTTCCTTTAAATTGAATGGTTTCTTTGGAAATCCCTCTAAGGGCCACCAGCTTCAGATTCTCTTGATGGCAGATAATTTGTGTTCTATAAGAATGGTTGTAAATACGTTCTGGTTTGTTTGTGGCATTATCCTGAAATTTCATTTCAAAAATCTGGTCAGGGGCGCTCTCCAATTCAAACGCAATGTTTCCATATCCCTCAAAACAACGGTCTTCAATTAAAGTTATCCCTTTAATTTCTTTATTGAAGTCTATCAAATCAGCCATATGGCTTCTGATCATGTCCAAGGACTGTTGTGAGGCCTTCACCCCGTGACTGAGTGTGCTGGTTAAATCAATGCACTCGATTTTGGAGGTCATGCGAATGACGCACTTAGCGATTAGAGCGATTAGTGGTAAGATCCCTGTCATCAAAATAATGATTCTTTTGGCTGTAGCCCATTTCGTCTCTTCGTAAAGTTTGGGGGAAAGGATTGCCGTTTTGCCATCTGCTGAGACAATTGCCTCTTCGCTGCCAAAGGAAAAACATCCATCGACCATAGAGGTAAATCGGTCTTTTGTATTCAAAGGGGTCCAAAAAGGGACAGTGCTCATAATAACTCCTTAAAAGTTTATTAATATTATACAAGAAATTAACAAAATTATCCACGAGAATCGGGGGAAATTCACCCGATTTAACTTATTTGGTAACCATTCAGATACCCTATTTCTTTGTACCGATACCGTTCGTGAATGAAGAATCCCGAACGGTATAAATCGCTATACTTTTTTTTAATTTGCCCATTCGATCTTTTCGATTAGATCGGTGAGATCATTTTGGATGGGGGATATAGTGTTGGTTGGAATGGAGGGCTCTGTATTACCCTCGTTTGGATCCTATCGGTCATCTCGCTCGGCAAACAATTNNTCAGGGCTGAGCCGCTTTTGATCTGTCAATTTCGGCGGTTTTTATGCCTGAATGATAGGCTCGGCACGAAGTTGATAATCAAAAATAGCGCCGCATTGTTTCAAGGCCTTGAGGATTTGAGGATGCCATTGTTTGATTCCCTCGTGTATAAGATCCATTCTTGAATCTTCCCAAAAATGTGTTAAGGGGACAGAAACTGAACGTCGATCTGAAAGCGAGCGAGCGGAAAGGGGCGCCTGTTTGGCAATGCTGGCATTAATCTGTTCGATTATTGCTGTAGCGACACATTCAAAAGTTACGGGCTCTAAGGGCTCTCCTGACAATTTTTTTCCTGTAAGTGAGACTGATGGCAGGTTTAGTTGTTTAAGGAGAATATCTATTGGTTTTTGCGGACTTTCGAAGATTCCATTTTTTTCATAATAAGTGAGTCGGTTAAATGTTGTTTTTCGGTGTCTGTATATGCGCGCCTGATCAAGAGAAATGCCCTTTTCCTGCGCTGTCTCGACAGCAATCTCGCAGAGATTTTCAGGAAGGGAAGCGGCGAAATCATAGAGCTCCTCTTCTATATTTCTACCATCTGAAAAATAAGGTTCTAGCAATAACACTTTAGGCGGGTTTTCGCCATGTATATAGGATGTATAAGCACCTGAGAATCCAGCGGCCATGATAAATCGGGTATGTTCGCGTACTGTTTCTTCACATTGGTTCTTTTTTGAGAAATAGAACTCACTTTGGTTTGTAAGACGGAGATGTTCATCGGGTAATTTTTGCTTCACAAGGATTGAATATGACTGTTTTTTAAACTGAATGGTTTCTTTAGAAATGCCCCTAAGAGCCACGAGCTTCAGATTCTCTTGATGGCATATAATTTGTGTTCTATAAGAATGGCTATAAATTTTGTTAATTTCTGATTCCCTTGAAGAACCAGCTCCAGTGAATCGCATTTCAAAAATCTGCTCGGGTGCGCTCTCCAATTCAAACGCAATGTTTCTATATTCGTTAGAACAGTGGTCTTTAATTAAAGTTATCCCTTTAATCTTTGTGTTGAAGTATATCAAATCAGCCATATGGCTCAACTCAGCCATATGGCTTCTGATCATGTCCAAGGATTGTTGTGAGGCCTTCACCCCGTGACTGAGTGTGCTGGTTAAATCAATGCACTCGATTTTGGAGGTCATGCGAATGACGCACTTAGCGAATAGAGCGATTAGTGGTAAGATCCCTGTCATCAAAATAATGATTCTTTTGGCTGTAGCCCATTTCGTCTCTTCGTAAAGTTTGGGGGAAAGGATTGCCGTTTTGCCATCTGCTGAGACAATTGCCTCTTCGCTGCCAAAGGAAAAACATCCATCGACCATAGAGGTAAATCGGTCTTTTGTATTCAAAGGGGTCCAAAAAGGGACAGTGCTCATAATAACTCCTTAAAAGTTTATTAATATTATACAAGAAATTAACAAAATTATCCAGGAGAATCGGGGGAAATTCACCCGATTTAACCTATTTCTTTACACTTAATTCGCTATAGTTTTTTGGATTTCCCCATTTTTTAAAGAATCTCATATTATTTCTATATTGAATGCAGTGCCAATTAGGGTCTTTATCCATATTTTGTTTGAGTTTATTAAAATTAATTATTTGTAATTTTCCGTATTGGATAAATGTTAGCCATAGATACAGGTAGTTATGTTCCATGAGAAGGTTATTTTTTGCGAAAAATTGGGACTCTGCCCCGATCTTTTGAACAGCTTCATCATTTTTTTTTGCCCATTCGATCTTTTCGATTAGATCGGTCAGGTCATTTTGGATGGGAATATAGTGTTGGTAGGGGTGGATCGCCCTATAAAACCATTGGATTTGGTCTGAGCTTTGTTTGAAGGTGAGACAATTCGACAAAAGGCGCCATTGGTAGCCTGGATAGGTGCACATGTGGCCATCTAACGCAGGGAGGTATTTGTATTGTAGATGCTCCTCTTTAGTGGCTCCTCTAAACGGAGTCCCTTTTTCTCCTGTAATTGCCGCATCAATCATTTGGGGAAAGCTTTTAGCCAATAGCGTTAGCTGATAGCGCGGAGAATGGCTCGGATCGGCATCTACCCAATCGGGCAATCCCGTATCGGTGAGAGCTCCACGCCAAAAGGCTTTATTCGCCTTGTCCTCCCAAACTATTTTGGGGTTGAGGTGTAAAATCTCTTGAGTGGTTAGCAACCACTTATCGGAAAGGGAAAACTTGTCGGGGATTAAGATAATCGGGTGGGTCCCTTTTATTTTTGCATTGCCCAACAGGGGCGCTTGATTTTCGCTTTTATAGAAACCGGGCGGCATATAGGGTTCGGGAATCCCATCCATCGGGCAAAGGAGAAAGTCTAGGTTGGGAACTTGAATGTGACTGAGTAGAGTTTTAAATGCCTTTTCGAAACGGGTATCGTGGTGGGTATATTCGTCTCTATTGGGGATGTATTTATAGAGTTTGTTGTCGATAACCCGGTAGTGGCAAATGTCGGGGCCTATTCGATCCCACAATGTGCGATAGGTCTCTTCGACAGCCTCACTGGTGATCTCAAATACCTGTCCAAAATCCTCATCGATTTGGGCCTGCATCCAATCGGGAGGGGCTTGTTCAATTAGGGCGAGAAATTTATCTCGGGGAAAGATGGAGTTATACGACTCGTCCTCTTTCATGTAGGGGAGTGCGCGATGGGTCGCTATGAGCGACAAAATCGCTAGCCCAACGAACAGAAAGGTAATGACTATTTTACGTCGCATTAGAAATGTCTACCCAAAAGTCTGTCGATTTTCGGTGATCATATATAAAGTTGATATTCTCTAAAAAAAGAAATCTGGTCTGGCTGTTTATGAAAATCCGTACTTATACCTCTCGTGATTCTTGAATCACGAGAGGTATANNCGAAGACGCTAAGCCGCGAAGACGCGAAGAAATAGGGTTGCTTTCTGTAGCAGTAGAAAAAGAATCGTCAAAAACTTTTGCGTCTCCGCGGCTTAGCGTCTTTGCGTTAAAGTCGAGGTATAGTGATTTAAAATTCTATTGACAGAATATGCAAGAAGGCTGCGCAAATTTTTTGCCTGGAACGAGCGACCATTGTACGATTACAAGGCGCGAGTGAAGGCGAAAAATTTGCTGCAAAGCCGACGCAGCAGATTCTATCAATAGAATTTTAAATCACTATACTACAATCGGCCAAGAACTTGGAATTTGAGCTGCGT
>PLXF01000148.1 GCA_003151315.1 Parachlamydiales bacterium | reverse complement strand
ATGGACACGCGCAAATTCCGTCCTTTAGAGCGGTGTCCATTGAATCAAAAGAGGCAAAAGAAGTTGTGGTCGAAAAACCGATCCTCGAAACATATGAGCTTAAGCAAGAAATACTTGTCATAAAAATTGTTTACCTGAAATGATAGATAGATCTTTGGGTGGCTACCGCTGTTATTCGCTCTTTTGGGCAAACCTAAACGGTAGAATTACGATTATCCTAAAAAGTGGGGAATCTTCCTCAAAAATATAAAAAGCTCATCTTGAGCGAGAAACAAAATAACCTAGGAATTACATATATGATTTTTACCCCACGCAAAGTCTCCATAATCGCCGTATGCATGCTGCTCCTATCAGGATGTGATCTAGGCAAAAATGCCAAAATTCACGAAGAATATGTCGAAACGTCAGAGTGGACAAAAGACNNACACTTGATTTGGATAGTTGAGAAAGAAAAAATGTTAAGCCTTGGGTTCATCAAGGCTTAACGCGATATTTTGTCGATGTAAGCAATCTGTTTTTTTAAATCGAGAAATATAGAGTGGTGCTTGAGGAAGTCCATTCCCAAAATACCGTCGGAAAATGCTGCGGCGCCTTTCATATCCAAAAGATGAAAATCAAACGAGCCAAAATCAGTTCCATTCATCACAAATTTTGATGTACTAAATACGGGCATTCCAAACCGTATTTTGTTACTAATTTCACCTTCGATAAACGTCGATCGAACAATTGTGCCAGTACTTCCCGTATCTATAATGAAACGCAGCGGGCCTTGATCCATTTCTACGTTAAAAATAAATCCCCCCCGAGTAATCTGAAATGGCACCGCAATAAATTTTTCCGTCTGATAGCCTCTTTTGGTTAATTCCTTCAAACTCTTACAAAGAATTACATTAGAATTAGGGAAATCGAGGAAAATATTTTTATTCGAAAAAAAATCACGACCGATACTTCCATTGTCGTGACTCATTATTTCTTCTTGGGTTCGACCCGTATCATCATAAATAGCGGTAGATATAAGAAAAGAATCCGATTCCTGCCGGGTTTCTAGATGACGAGCGGTATAGCCATTTATACGTGCAGAGGGAAGCGTGTACCGAGGAGTCTCGTGTTTACCTCCTTTCAAATCTAAATATCGAGCTACTCCTTGAGTTTTTTTATCTAATTTTTCCAATATACTCTTGTTTAGATATATCGCTATGTCTGACCCTAAATCAAAGGTTACCAAATATTTTTTATCTTCTATTTCTAGCAAAACGTTAGGAACTCCCGAATAACGATCAAATTCAACAGGAATCGGAAAATAATATCCATCAAATAAAAAATTGCCGCACATAAAAAAAAGTGCGGCAATTGCAAACAAAAAACAGTATTTTTTTATTGCCTTCATTTAAAAATCAGTACTCCATTTGGTTCGCCAATGACCCTCTGTTGAAACATTTCCATAGGGATCTTTTTGAACACTAGCTCCGGCGTTAAATGTAAAAGTCGATCCTCCTGGCGTTTTTTTTTCAATATCGACGTCCACTGTACCGTGACTAGTTCCATCCTTTACAGCTCCGTGAGTTGAAAAATCGATCGTACCATTCTTTTCGCCCTTAACTTTGATCTTCAAACAACGGCTTTTTAAAAATGGGGGCTCGTAGTTTTCTGGGGGGGTGTAGGGTTTGTGATGGATCCCTTCTCTTTTGTTTCTCATTGTTGTAACGGTTCTTCCGTTCATCATCACCCCTTCCTCTTCATCCAACTCCAAGTTATCCAATTCGGCTACGCCTTCGGAACCCTCAGCTACTGCATCTACAGACATATCGATACCCTTATATTTATTTTGATTTCTGAAGCCTCTTACCCACCCTTGCGGTTAAGAATTTTTCTTCAAAGAAATAAATTTATTGAAGAATTTAAAAAGATCTCATTACCGGGAAATTAAGTCAATTTTTTAATTTAAAATAATTTATATATTGTTTGGGGCCTTATTTTTTTATGGCCGATTCGTTGATCACAGGGAGAATGCCTTGTTTTAAATTTTCTTTTCCGAAGTTGATCAAAAGCCCGTGGGGGAGATTCATGAGTCTTAGGTGGGTGTACAGTTGCGCTCGGTAGTAAACGTTGTCCGCTTCAAGGGCTTTTACCTCTACGACAATTTGGTTTTCGACTAAAAGATCGAGGTAAAGCGGCTTACGTATTGGAGCTCCCTTGTAGATGACCGGTATCGGGAGTTGTCTTTGGCTAAAAAGCCCCCGAAGGGTTAATTCATGATATAGGGCCGATTCGTAAACCGTCTCGAGAAGCCCCGGCCCTCCCAATTGCATGTGCACTTCTAAGGCTGCGTTAATAATTTTTTCCGATAGCTGCTCTAACAAAACAAATTCCCGGTTGTGTGGAGAAATGATAGGGGATTTTTTTGTTAAAGGAAAGATTTGTTTACGGTTTGTCGAAGAGGGCTACGGTCTCGACGTGGTCGGTTCCTGGGAAAAGGAGGAACCCTTCGGCTTCTTTGAGCTGCCAACCTGAAGCTGTTAGCCATTCGCAATCTCTTTGGAAACTGTCCCAACCACAACTTACGTAGATCAGGCGAAGCGCTTCTGCGCGACATAAGTTTAGCAAGAGAGCCTCGCTTAATCCTTTCCGGGGCGGGTCGACGATTACTATGTCGTAGGGGGAAAAGTCTTGCACTTGCGTGGCGTCTTGGAGCAAATAGTGACACTTCTCCGATTCGGGATAACTGGCGCAATAAGAGAGCTCGGCGAGGGGGTTGTTTTCTACGAGAGTTAGGCTTTTACAGGTGGGCTCGAGGGAGCGTCCAATCAAGCCCAAGCCGGCGAATAACTCCAAGATACGCGACTGGTCTGGAACCCATTTTTTTATGGTTATGAGCATTTTTTCAAATAATTCCAGATGCGCTTGAGCAAAGGCCCCGGGGTGAAAGGCTACGCTCATATCGCCCATTTTTTGACGGAGCCACTCTTCGCCCGAAACCCGCTGCCAAGCGGAGCCGAGAATTCGATTCGTCGCTTGTGGATGAAAATTGATCCAAATCGAATGCCACAGGGGGAACTTTTCTAGGTGGCGACAAAAGCTCTGTAGGCTAGAGTCCAGCGATGGGGCATTCACAACTAAAACGAGCTGCACGCGTCCCGTCTCTCGCTCGACGAAAAATTGCAGATAGCGGAGAGCCCCTTTTTGGGTTTTTTCTTCGTAAATGGAAAGATTCGACTCAGCTAGAGCCTGCTGCACGTATAATACAGCTTGATTAATCGAGGGGTGGTGAACTAAGCAGTGGGGTATGGATGAGACTTCGTGGGTACGCCTTTTATATAGGCCGATCTTGGGTGGGTTCCCTTGCACGGCTAATTTGGCTTTCATTCGCCATCCGCGGCCGCTAGAAAGGTGCAGAGCGGGAGCTATGGAAAATTTTTTAAAGAATGAGAGAGCCGCTTCCCAGATGGGCGGCGGCGTGTCTAATCCCGTTTCGCAACCGGAGCAATGGGTGAAATGGGGGCAGGGATGTTTGTTCATAACTTGTCTAAAACTCGTTGATAAGTTGTGTAAACTTTCTTTTTTGTTGATAAAGGGGGCCTTTTGAACAGGTTGCCAACAAGTTATCAACAGGAAATTTTGTCAGTGAATAGGTAGTAGCTTATCAACTTTCCCACAGAAACAGAAGAAGAAGAGAATATCTATCTATATTTCCTTCTTTCTTTAGTTTTTGGGGAAAACTTTCAGGTGCCGAAGAAGGGGCTAAATTGTATAATTCCCAGTGATGGAAAACCTGCGCCCCTCTGATTTTTTTTCTTTACATCGATACGCTCACAGCTCCCTTTGGAAAGAGGGGGAACCGGTTTGGTCGGCTCTGCACCAGTTAAGTGATTATTTGAGGGAATGGAAAAACTTCAAGATTGAAATCGAAATCCCCCCTGGAGTCCATTTACAACGGCCAGAACTCATTTCGATTGGGCCGGGAACAATCATCGAACCGGGTGTATTTATCCAAGGTCCCTGCATTATCGGCAGTCAATGCATCATTCGTCACGGCGCCTATTTGCGCGATTCGGTGATTTGCGGCGATCGTTGTGCGATTGGTCATGGGACTGAGTTAAAACATTCGATTTTGCTCGACTTTGCTAGCGCCACTCACTTTGTCTATGTAGGCAATTCGATCATTGGCAGCGGAGTGAATTTGGGGGCGGGAGTTAAGTGCGCCAACTTGCGGCTGGATCGAAAAGAAATCTCTGTCTATCTCGAGGGGAAAAAAATCAAAACGGGCCTAAAAAAAATGGGGGCCATTATTGGAGACCGATCCCAGGTGGGATGCAACGCCGTTCTTAACCCAGGTACTTTGGTGGGTAAAGAGAGCGTCTGTTTTCCTTTAGTGAGTGTAGGCGGTTATATTCCTCCCCGCAGTCAAGTGAAGCAAACGCGCGCTTGCGTTATCGAACCTTTAGAAAAAAACATATTAGAGCAGATCGGCCAATGAGTAGAGATTGTTTAGAACCTTTCCGGATCCAATTTGAATCGGAGCTTCGCCGCTCGATTGAGCTGATGGGAGAAAAAAGTGCGTTGCGAGATGCGTGTGAATATGCGCTGACGAATGGAGGAAAAAGACTCCGCCCCATGATTGTTTTGATGATAGCCGATGCTTTGAATTTGGGACTCGATGCGATGGCCGCGAGTTTAAGTGTTGAATATTTTCACACCGCTTCGCTTATCGCCGACGACCTTCCTTGCATGGACAACGATGATGAAAGGCGCAGTCGCCCTTCGTTGCATAAGGTTTTTGACGAAAGTGTCGCTCTCCTTGCTAGCTACACGTTGATTTCGGCGGGTTATGAGGCGATTTACCGAAACGGGCGGGAGCTGAAAAAACACTCTCAATTCGCCCTACAAAGCGATGCGGTTACGGTTTTGGGATTAGAGGCGGTGACGCGCTGCGCGGGCATCTTAGGGGCTACAAATGGCCAATTTCTCGACCTTTACCCCCCCGATCAAACATTGGAAACGATTCAGAAAATCATTTATCAAAAGACGGTGACTCTCTTTCAGATCTCTTTTTCTCTCGGATGGCTGTTTGGTGGTGGAGATCCTTCTCGCTTGCCTCAGGTGGAGCGTTGCGCGGCTCATATGGGGATGGCTTTTCAGATCGCCGACGATTTACAAGACGACCTGCAAGAT
>PLXF01000048.1 GCA_003151315.1 Parachlamydiales bacterium | reverse complement strand
TACTCGTTTGCAGCCGTTTTAAGCTCAGATGGATCCCGCATCTCGGTAATCCTTTTTTTTAGGAAAAATACACTAATTAATGTTCGCAGAGGAATGGGTGTCGCTTCCTTGAGGATAACGTCGATATGTACTTCCGAAAGGCGCCCCTGCAATATACCCAGAACTAGATGCTGTGTCTTGCCTTCATGGCAAATCCGTTCTTGGGTCTCATCTACGCAATTGCGCAAGGCCTTGATCATTGCAAAGCGGCAATTTACNNCTACCATCTAAGAAAGCGCCAAATGTCTCTTTTCCTTTGAGAGCCCCCTGTAAAACAAAGGCGGCTTGCTCTTTTTCAGCCCGTATCGAAGCCTTTACTTTATCTCTATCAGGCTGATTGGGCTCGTCCTCTTCGCTTTGTAAATAGGAGACAAAAGCCGCACAATTGTGTGCGATGACCTCTTTCGGCAAAAGGGCTTGCATATGCCGCAATTGGAGTAAAGCATTCCGAACATGAGCATCTCGGCCACTACTATGAACGTTGATTACCTTATGCCCCGAAGCAGCAAGTTCTACCATCCCCCCGCGAAAAGGAGGTACAGGCTCATTAAGGGGTGTTTCAAGCAGTTCAATAATGCGAGATTTCAGCTCATCGTTCACAACGAACCATTGCTCTTCGTGCTGATCTTCTAAAATCTGCAAATAGGCTCTTTGCACACACGCTTCCCTCTTCTCCACAGGCACTCTTAGAACCGCGCTAACGATTTCCAGATTACTACTGTAATTCATAAGAATCGGGTTGACGAGTCTTTGCAACTGGCCCACAAACTCTCTCCTGAGCTCAGTNNAGAGGGGACTTGTTTTAACCTCTCGATGAGAATCCAGGAATTTAAGAGCCCTTTTCCGCCAAAGAGCTGAATATATTTTTCCACAAAGTCTATGAAATCGGCCCAATTTCCCTTTTCTTCAATCATCATTTCGCCAATTTCAAAAACAGTGTGTTTGTTAATAGGATCTCCCTTTTCAAATTTCTTAGAATAGATCAATCGGGAAGAATATTTGACAAAAGATTCCATTAAAGAGACAGGAATTTGCGTAAGATAATCAAAAAATGGCTTAAAGGATTTCAAAGATTCCCCTTTCTCAAGTAAAAACCGGGCAAGTAGGCCCGCCTGGTTCATGTATTCATCCCAACTATTGGAATCTATTCGGGCTAAATGAAGAGCCATCTGATAACGAATTTCTTCTGATTCAATGGCATTTCGAGAGCAAAAACGGCTAAGTAATTCTAGGAATTTTCTCCACTCTGTTGCAGGCACTCCGGAAAGAATTTTCGCATGGGAAGCCAAGGAGATCTCCTTCCCGGCAATAATTTGGTCGAGCGCCTTAACGCTTTCTTGAAAGGTCTCCAAATCTTTTAAATCAATTTTCGCTAAAACCTCAATTTCACTAACTTCGATTCGTCCCCCATTTTTTTCTTTAACTTTTTGCACTGTCCGGAAAAATTCTTCCCTCTCACTTTTCTTAATGTGCAAAAAGTCTGATAGGTTAGAATTCATGGTTCGAGAAAGGCCGTTGGCCATTTTTCCCAACTCTAAGAGAAAGTTCACAAACTCAGCTCTTTCTTCATGGTCGATTCCCGCTATTAGATACACACCCCTGTCGTTGCCACCCAAAAATTTCTGCCGCTTCAAAGAAGAAATTAAGGAGACAAACTCATCCCGATCACCCCGTTTCACATTCTGTAAAAGACTAATCCCTTCGCTATCTATTTCTAACACACACCCCAGTTGGATAAGATGACATAATAGATCAAGGACTGACCATCGACCTTCATCTAAGCAATTCATCCAAGGCATTACCGCTTCTAGATCCAAAGCCCCTTCTTCCGACTTGGAATTAAATTGCTCTTCCGCCCTCACTCCAAGATAAATAAAACCCAATTTCATTAATAATAACTTCCGTTCTTCAGGGGAAATAGAAGCTAAAAATTGAAAAACCAACGCAAAATTTTCTTCATTTTGATTTAATTGTCCGTTAAAACACTTTCTTATTAAACGGACAATTTCTTGCTTTTCTTGAGGGGAAAAAGTGCCGCCGAATTTCTTATCTACGAACTTGATTTGGTCTTCCTCAGTGAATATTTCATCCCAATGGCCAGCTGCATCAAAGTCTAGCCCTTCCTCATCGGAATCTATGTCATCTAAGTCCAGCACCTCTTCTTCCGGTTCACGATTTGGGGATAAAGGAACGGGCGCTGCCATTTCCTCGTCGCAATCAGCTTCTCGTTTTCCCGAGGGGATAGGGCTCAAAGGTCTCGCCACAGGTGCCGTGAATTCCCCTTGCGTTTTCATCCTTTTATTGTTCTCAGCTACCTGTTGAAAAACAGGTAGCGCGACCGCACCTACTGCAGAAGAAGAAGATTCCTCTAGGGTCCGTTTGGAAGAGGGCTCTGACGAGCTTGAGCTAAAAGACTGGCTGTAACCAACAGGATGCATATTAAATTCCTTTTATAATGTGAATTAATTTTACATATTTAAATTATTTAAAGCAAAGAATATTTCCATTTAAATAAATTAATTTAAAGATGTCCTATATAAAATTTAGTTCAGGAGCCGGTTTTTGGGCTGTAGATAGCCTTGTTGCATCGTAACTATTCAGATACCCCTAGGTTNNCTCTGTGGTTGTAATTTTTTCATGGTCAGCAACCTAAGCGGGCGCGGCATATCATGGGTTGGTTGTCTAAATTTCAACTGGACACAGTATATATGCCGCTCTCGCGGCTCCAAGTGCCCCTAAGAATAGCCCAAAACATCTGTTGATAGATAATTTTTTACTTTTCGATTAAAATTTCGGACAGATAGATCTGTTCAGAAAATCGATTCTTAGATACACTGTCATCCTTTAGTTCGAACCAATCGGAGAAACTATGGCTCGTTACAGAGGACCTAAGAACCGGATCGCCCGCAGATTTGCCGCAAACATTTTTGGAAAAGCGCGCAATCCGATGCTCCACAAGCAAAACCCTGCCGGGATGCACGGAGCCAAGAGGAAGAAAAAATCGGACTACGGAGTCCAACTTGATGAGCGCCAAAAACTCAAGGCCATCTATGGCATGTTGAGCCAAAAGCAGCTCGTCAACGCATACCGCAAAGCGCTGACCACGCCAGGCAACACGGCCCACAACCTCTTGCAACAGCTCGAGTGCCGTCTGGACAACGTCGTCTACCGCCTACGATTCTCCTCGTCGATTTTCGGCGCGCAGCAACTCGTATCCCACGGCCACATCTATGTCGATGGCAAGAAAGTGGACCGCCGCTCATTTATGGTGAGTCCCGGAATGCTCGTGTCGGTGAAGCCCGCTTCCCGCCAAATTAAAGCAATCCAGATCGCCCAAGAATACGCAAGCCGAGAGATCCCCGATTACCTAACTCTCGAAGAAGACAAGTTTTCAGGCAGACTCGGCTCACTCCCCCAAATGGATCAAGTACCGATTCCTCTCCCTGTCAACATTCCTCTCGTCTGCGAATTCCTCTCTCACGCTTCCTAAACGAAGTTGCCCCCCATCCCATATGGGGGGTTTTTTTATCTGAGTAGTCAATGCCCGGCGCTGTTTTTCCTCTTGAGATTATTATCTCACAATCTTTAGGAGATTCCCTTTTTGAACCGGAAAATCCCGAGCTTCAAAACATAGAGTTGAACACCCGAATCAATCTTTGCTGGACGCAGTTTCGAGACGATTGGAAGACAGGATTTAGAGCGGCCATAGCATTTTCGGTAGGCTGTGGAGCAGGAATTATGGCCACCCAAGGCTTCGGATGCGAGACCCTGAACAACTATTGGAAATATCCCCTCATCTTAATCGGAAATANNCAGCCCAATCGCCTCTCAAGACCAGGACCCCTTTTCGCGCGAATGGGAGTATATGGGACTCTGGGGCCTTTCATGCATCGGATCATCCGCAACGGCTGCGGCTCTTTGCAACACCCGATAAGAAATTTTTATACTCGTCAATTTGTAAAACAAGCGCCATGGCTATAAAAATACCCACATAGACAAACGCTAGCAGAGCAAATTGCGCGATCTGCCCCCCTATCGCGGTCGGACCTCCAACAAACCCCTCTGTGACCCCCACAGCAAGCGCGGCTACAACCGATCCGATTGTTAGTCGCAAACAATAAGCGATCGGGATTTTCGGCCTCAAAATTAGGCAATTCACCCACGAGCTAATCCCTGTCGCCCAGGCAATACTCGCAGCTCCCCCCTTGAATCCAAAAACAAACAGGGCATTCAAAAAAACATTGGCGAGAACGGAATAGAGAGTGGCTCGAACAGTAACCCCGTACGATTTTTTTGCATTAAATCCTTGAACTATAAGCAATACAAACACAGAAGGGAGAAGACAGAGGCTATATCCTTGTAAACAACCTTGCGTTTTGTGCCCATCAGCCAGAGTAAAATCGCCATGCCCATAGAGCAAATTAATCCCGGCCCCGCCGAGCGCAAGAAGCCCAAACGTACAAGGAATCATCAACGCACAAGCAGAGCGCATAGCCGACTGCAAGAGAGACTGGAACCTTTCATGAGCTCCCTCTTGGACCGCGCGGGCAAGGGGCGGCAAAAGGGCGCCCGAGAGAGCGATGCCAAATAGAGCGAGGGGCAACTGCTCTAGCCGAATCGCGTACCACAAATAGGCAGGGCCGGAAGGGTCGGCTAGGCGAGCAAAAATCGCATCGAGGGCGCCGTTGAGCTGCATAGCGCCAGCCCCTATAATACCGAGTCCCATAGGTCGGATCAGTTTTTTAACCTCGGGCGAGAATAAACGGATCGGATCAGAGGTGGGGATCGGCAGCTCTTTTTGAGCTTGGGCAGAGGTGACGGCCCACTGCATGCCATAGGCAATCGTAATACCTAACGCAAGCCCTGCCGGAGCGTTGGCTATAAAAGCGGCCCCAATCCAAGCAGCGTTAAAGGCGATGGGCGCGGCCGAAGGCCAGAAGTATTTTTTTTGACTTTGTAAAAGGGCGCAATTGAGTCCCGATAGAGAGATAAATAAAAGTCCGGGCGTCATCCACATCGCTAACGAGACGATCGCTTGCCAATCGGCCGGTAAAAAAGGTCTTAGCCCATACAGAAAGATCTCTAAGCCCATCACCGTAAAAACAGAAACAACACCTAAAGAGCGGGCCGTTTCGCGATAAAAAAGGACCCCTTTATCAATACTTTCTTTTTTTAGAGACTCAAAATGGGGAATAAATCCCCCTTGGAGATTCCCCTCGCCGAGAAGGCGACGAAATAAATTGGCTAATCGATAGGCGACAAAAAAAGCCCCCATCTCGGCGCTGGCGCCAAAGGTAAACGCCATCGCCAAATCCCGGAATAATCCGCTAAACCGGCTAAAAAGGGTCCCCAATAAGGAGAGCCTGGCGGATCGCCATACCGTCTGCGTTGTATCCATATAATTTGACCGAAAAGTACAACCTTTCAGAATATCGGAAAATCGAATAAAATACTGAAGCCATATGGAACAGCAAAAAATTTTAATCGGAGCCCACACCTCGGCAGCCGGCGGATCGCCCAATGCCCTGCATCAAGGGCAAGAAATCGGCGCAACTACAATCCAATTTTTCACTAGCAATCAAAAGCAGTGGAATGGACGGATAATTACGGCCGAAGAGGTTGCGCAATGGGAAAAACTCCTCGATGAGACCGGAATTTCCCAAGTGATGAGCCACGATAGCTATTTGATTAATTTAGGCTCGCAAAAAGAGGAGCTGCTAGAAAAAAGCCGCAACGCTTTTTTGGGGGAGATCAAAAGATGCCATCAACTCAAGGTCCCCTACCTCAATTTCCATCCCGGCGCGGCGACGGGAGCGACCGAAGAGGCTTGCATCGAAACGATTATCGCCAGTCTGCTCGCTTGTGAAAAAGAAGTTCAGCAAGGAACGACGCGCCTTCTTCTCGAAAGCACCGCCGGACAAGGAACTAGCGTTGGCCATCGATTTGAGCACCTCGGAACGATTATCCACGAAGTACGCCATAAAATTCCGATCGGCGTTTGCATCGACACCTGTCACATTTTTGTAGCCGGTTATGATATCCGCACACTAGCAGGTTGGGAGAAAACGCTCGCTGAGTTCGACGAAAAAATAGGGCTGAAATACTTAATGGCACTTCATGTAAACGACTCCATGAAACCGCTCGCTTCTAAACGCGATCGCCACGCGCAGCTCGGGGACGGAGAAATTGGAATTGACAGCTTCAAAGCGATGATGCAGCATCCCCTTCTTAGAGAAATACCAAAATATTTAGAAACTCCCGATCCTGATTTTTGGGAAAAAGAAATTAAAATGCTTCGAGATTTCGCCACATAAAGGTTTATATGAAACGCACAAAAATTAAAAACATCACTTCTGCGATGATTGGA
>PLXF01000137.1 GCA_003151315.1 Parachlamydiales bacterium | reverse complement strand
AAAAGCGTTGACATTAGGACCCGAGTAGTTTTAGGCTTGTCCCGTTTGCCAGAAATGGAGAAGTATTGAGTGAGTGTGCTTGACTTTCTAAGACCTGCCCCTTTCATTGAAGAGATCAAAGACCCCGATCTAGTAAAAAAAAACTATAAATACTGGCGTCTGAGAACTTTTTACTCAATGTACGCGGGTTACGCTTTATACTATTTTACCCGCAAAAGTTTTACCTTTGCGCTCCCTGCTTTGCAAAACGATTTAGGGATGAGTAAATTTGAACTCGGCCTTTTGGGGACGGTGCTCAGCCTCTCTTATGGCGCCAGCAAGTTTTTAAGCGGCATTTTGGGGGATAAATCGAATCCCCGCTACTTCATGGCAATCGGGCTTATTCTCACTGGTATTTTCAACCTTCTATTCGGTTTATCCTCTGTCTGGTGGGCCTTTGCCGTTTTTTGGGGCTTAAATGGGTGGTTTCAAGGGTGGGGCTGGCCGGGCTGCGCTAAATTATTAACCCACTGGTATTCCCAATCGGAGCGGGGGCGCTGGTGGAGCGTCTGGAATACCTCCCACAATCTAGGGGGCGCGCTTATCCCCATTTTGGCGGCTGCCTGCGCGGAGCAGTTCGGCTGGCGTTTTGCCCTCTTTACTTCGGGAGTCCTCTGTATTTTGGGGGGATTCTTCTTAATGAACCGCCTCAGAGACACGCCCCAGTCGCTAGGACTTCCTTCGATTGAAAAATTTCGTAACGACTATCCCATCAACGCTTCGAAAGACAAGGAGAGGACCTCGTTTACCGCTAAAGAAATTTTATGGGAATATGTCCTGACCAATAAGTATATCTGGATTTTAGCCGCCTCCTACTTTTTTGTTTACGTGATCCGGACCGCGATCAACGATTGGACGATGCTCTATCTCGTCGAGGTGAAAAATTACACCAATATCGAGGCGGGTTTCTGTGTCAGTTGGTTTGAAATTGGGGGCTTTTTAGGGAGCCTCGCCGCGGGCTGGTCTTCCGATGTGCTATTTAAGGGGAGAAGGACGCCCGTCATCATCATCTTTACCGTGGCGATCCTTTTCTTAATCTTCGGATTTAAAATGATCCACCTTCCGTTCCCGATGTTAGATGCCATTTTCCTCTTCTCTTTTGGATTTTGCATCTTCGGTCCCCAGATGTTGATCGGAATGGTCCCTGCCGAGCTGTCTCATAAAAAAGCAGCGGCCACTGCGACCGGTTTCGCCGGCTGCTTTGCCTATCTCGGCGCCGCCGCCGCAGGGGGGCCTCTCGGCGCGATTACAAAAGAGTGGGGCTGGGACGCCTTTTTATCCATTCTCATTGGCTGCGCAGCGATTGCTACGCTTCTCCTTATCCCGCTCTGGTCTCTCAAATCCTACCCGGGACAACAGCAACAGCCACCTGAACCCGAACCCGAAAAAGCATAAACAGTATTTTTTCCCTTCTGTCATTTTTTTAGATGCGTATGAACACAGACGGACTCGAGTGAGAGGGGCGTATCCTCTCGTGGTAAAATCGAAATTGCGGTTATACTGAACGAAACTTCAGCTGATATAACCCTATTATCATGGCCTCTATGACTTGGATTCCCCTTAACGTACACTCCCAATATTCGATCCTCGATTCGACCGCTTCCGTTTCTCTTTTGGCAGAAAAAGCCAAGGCCTACGGCATCCCCGCGCTCGCTCTGACCGATCAGGGGAACCTCTACGGCGCTATCGATTTTTATAAGGCATGTAAAGCGGCTGGCGTTAAACCAATTTTAGGATGCGAAATCTGGATCGCTCCAGGGGCCAGAACCGAAAAAAAGAGGGTTCCAGGACAACCCAACGGATTCCCCCTCACCCTCTTAGCTAAGAGCCAAAAAGGGTATCGGAATTTATGCAAACTCACCTCAATTGGTTTTTTAGAGGGGTTTTATTACCAGCCCCGGATCGATAAAGAGACCCTTGCGGCCTACGCCGAAGGTCTGATCTGCCTCTCGGGGCCTTTGCAGGGGAAAATTCCCCATCTGATTTTGCAAGGGACCGAGAAAGAGCTGCTCGACGAAGTGCAGTGGTATCGGGAGCTATTCAAAGACGATTATTATTTTGAGTTGCAGCGCCACCCGATGAGCGAAGAGCAGATCGTAGCTGATGGGATGGAACAGGAAAACTGGCTTGTTCAAAAGTACCGGGAATGTGCAGCAGCGCAGGCGAAGGTCAACGAGCGGTTAATCCGCTTGTCCCGCGAGCAAGATATCCGATGTGTGGCCACGAACGATATCCACTACATTGAACGAAATGACTGGCGCGCCCACGAAATTTTGCTCAATATCCAGTCGGGCGAGCCGTGCGAAATTTGGGAGCGGGATTCCCGCGGAATTCCCAAAAACAAAGCGCCCAATCCCAAAAGGGATACGGTCCCGTCTCATGAGCTCTATTTTAAATCGCCCCAGCAGATGAAGCAGCTCTTCGCCGATTGCCCCGAAGCGGTCGAGGAGACGGTGCGGATTGCAGAAAAGTGCTACCTCGAAATCGATTTTAAAACGAAACACTACCCCGTGTTTATCGCCCCCGCTTTAGAAGGGAAAACGTTTACGAAAGAAGAGCGGATCAAGGCAGCCGAAGAGTTTATGTACGAATTAGGGGAGAGGGGCATCTCTGTTCGCTACACAAAAGAACGGCTCGCTCAAGTGGCCAAACTCCATCCTGGACGAGATCCTTTACAGGTGGTGCAGGAGCGATTTCGGTACGAATTTGAGATTTTGACCTCTAAAGGGATGAGCGACTACATGCTCATCGTGTACGATTTCATCGCCTGGGCTAAAAGTAAGAAAATCCCGATTGGTCCCGGAAGGGGATCGGCCGCTGGATCGATCATCGCTTATCTCATCGGCATTACCGACATTGAGCCACTCCGCTTCCACCTCTTTTTCGAGCGCTTTATCAACCCCGAGCGCGTTTCCTATCCCGATATCGACGTCGACATCTGCATGGATCGGCGCCAAGAGGTGATCGACTATACGGTCGCCAAATATGGGAAAGACAAAGTAGCCCAGATCATCACCTTCGGTACGATGAAGGCGAAGATGGCGATCAAAGACGTAGGGCGCGTGTTGAATGTCCCTCTGTCAAAAGTGAACGAGATCGCTGCATTGGTCCCCGAAGATCCCACAATGACCCTCGACAAGGCGTTTCAAATTGACCCGGCTCTAGGGCGCCTCATGGAGACCGATGACGAATCGCGCTGCGTCCTCGAAATGGCCAAAAAAGCGGAAGGCTCCATCCGCAACACGAGCACCCACGCCGCCGGACTAATCATTTCTGGCAGCCCCATTACCGACCACGTTCCCGTCTGTACCGCGAAAGATTCGGAGATGGTGGTGACCCAATTTGCGATGAAACCGGTGGAGAGCGTAGGGATGCTCAAGATCGACTTCCTCGGGCTAAAAACATTAACTTCGATCCAAAAGTGTGTCGATGCGATTGCCAAGTCGACGGGACGGGTGATCGATTGGGCGAACTTGCCCCTTGACGATGAGGCGACATTTACTCTTCTCAATCAAGGAAGGACGCTCGGCGTATTCCAGCTCGAGTCGGGCGGGATGCAGGACCTAGCTAAACAACTGCATATCGATACATTTGAAGAGATCATCGCGGTCGGCGCCCTCTATCGGCCAGGTCCGATGGACATGATCCCCTCGTTCATCAACCGTAAACATGGCAGAGAGGCGATCGAGATCGACCATCCCTTGATGAAAGAAATTTTGTCCGAAACCTACGGCGTTATGGTCTACCAAGAGCAGGTGATGCAGATCTCAAGCGTCTTGGCTGGCTATTCGCTCGGCGAGGGTGACGTGCTCCGCCGCGCCATGGGTAAAAAAGATAAAGAAGAGATGTCGCGCCAGAGGGAAAAATTCTTGGGCGGCGCCTCAGAAAAAGGGGTTGATCTCGAGACGGCGGGGCGGATCTTCGACAAGATTGAAAAATTTGCCTCCTACGGATTTAATAAATCCCATGCGGCCGCTTACGCATACCTTTCCTATGTCACCGCCTACATGAAAGCCAACTACCCGAAAGAGTGGATGGCCGCTCTCATGACATGCGATCGGGACGACACCACCAAAGTCGCGAAGTTTATTCGCGAGGCCTGCTCTATGCAGATCGAGGTGCTTCCTCCCGATATCAATCAAGCCGCGAGCGAATTTGTCGCGACCAATGACGGTATCCGGTTTGCGATGTCGGGGATTAAGGGGGTAGGACAAGCCGTTGTCGATATGATCATCGAAGAGCGGGAAAAAAAAGGGCCCTTTGAGAGCCTCTACAATTTTATCCAACGGGTCGACAAAACCAAGATGGGGAAAAAGCCGATCGAGCTCCTCATCGACGCAGGAAGTTTCGATTTTACCGGGTGGAGCCGCGATGAAATGAGAGAGAGCGTTGAGACGATGTTCGATCGAGCCGCTCGCGACCAAAAAGAGGACGCCCTGGGTGTATTAAATCTTTTTTCCCTTATTCAAGAAGAAGAAAAGCCGTTTTCTAAGCCCCCCACCGTATATCAAAAATCGACTCAGATGCAGACGCTGCAGAAAGAAAAAGAGCTCCTCGGATTTTACCTTACGGGCCATCCGATGGATAGCTATAGACCCATCCTATCGCGCTTGAGCTGCATCCCATTCAAAGATATTGAAAACCTCGTCGAAGGGGCCGTCTTCCGGACCGCGTTCGTCGTCGAAACGGTCGCTGTGAAAATTTCGACGAAAACCCAAAAGAAGTTTGCCATAGTCGTAATTAGCGACGGGTTTGAGCGCTATGAGCTCCCCGTTTGGCCCGAGATGTTTGAGGAAAAAGGGGCGCTAATTCGGGAAAATCAGCTCCTTTACGCGATTTTAGGAGCCGAACGCAAAGAAGGGTCTTTGCAGCTCCAGTGTCGCTATCTAGACGATTTGACAACCGTCGACGAGGAGAAGATTAAAGCCTGCGACGAGCAATTTAATCGACTGAAAAACCAGACGAGGGGAGAGCCCAAGTGGAAAAAGGAGAAGAGATTGGAAGAAAAAGAGAAAGAGGCCGTAGCGCCCCTCGTTCGCCTGCGATTGGATATAGGGCAAGTGCGCCTTAGCTCTATTCTCGCTTTGAAAGAGCTGTTTCGCTGCCATCCGGGGCGCTCTCCTCTAGAGATCCACTTTACGGGAGGCTCAAAAAGGCACGGCCTTCTCCAAATCGACGCCAAATGGGGAGTCAAAGCCGACGACGCCTTCTGTCAAAAAATCGACGCCTTCGCCGCGAGCCTCAACCTCTCCCTCGACTACCACATCGGCGCAGAATAGGGTTTTAAATCACTATATACACAAGTTAGTTCAAGAATCA
>PLXF01000151.1 GCA_003151315.1 Parachlamydiales bacterium | reverse complement strand
TTCTCTGTGGTAAAAACTGATAATGAGCATGTTATGAGAAAAACGAATGAGGCAACGACACTTTTCAGTCGTGTTGCTTCGCCTTATTGGGCAAACGAAATTTCTTCAGCGCCTCGGTAAATAATCCCTCTGTGGGGATCGAGGGTCACCTCGTCTCCCTCTTTGAGGATCGCCATGGCGCCGTCTGCTCGGGTCATCACAGAGATACCAAATGTTTTAGCGACCATCTCTGCGTACTTTTCAGAGGCTATGTCTCCAATATAGTTTTGTAAAATAACGCCGCCGGCTCTTTTAAGGGCTAAAAGAAAGGTGTTGTTGCAATGAGTAATGACGACGAGCTTCCCTTCTAATTGCATCGGATCTACCGATTCGGGAGAGAGGAGAAGGGAGACGAGCCCTGAAACTTTAGGGCCTGAGCCTTTGTGGCCTCGGACAAGAATCTCTCCGATATTTTCCACCATCATCATATTAGTGGACCCTTTTTTGCCAAAAGGGACGCCGGCGGTTATGACAACGACGTCGCCAAATGAGATCAATTTGTTTTCAAGAGCATATGAGCTCACGGCGCTAAAGGCCTCTTTCGCGTTTTTGCAGTGGGTCGCCAAAACGGGAACGACTCCCCAATTGAACGCTAACTGGTGGTAGCTTTTTTCTTTGCTGGTCAGGGCGATGATGGGCATCTGGGGGCGCAGGCGGGAGACGAGCCGCGCCGTCGTACCCGATGAGGTGTAGGCGAAAATAGCCTGAGCATTGGCGCTATAGGCGGTTTTCACAGCAGCCAGGGCTACGGATGAAGAGACGTCGTGGTAGCCGCGCTGCGAATGCTCTTCAAAAAAAGCTCGGTAATTAAAATCAGATTCGGCCTCTTTGGCAATGGAGCTCATGCGCCGCACCGTTTCTATCGGGTATTTCCCCACGGCGGTCTCTCCGGAGAGCATAATCGCCGACGAGCCGTCATAGATGGCGTTGGCCACGTCGGAGACCTCTGCGCGAGTAGGGCGCGGATTATTGATCATCGATTCGAGCATCTGGGTTGCCGTGACGACCGGTTTACAGGCGAGATAGCATTTGCGGATCATCATTTTTTGTAGGCGGGGAACGAGGGCAAGGTCCACTTCGACGCCTAAATCCCCTCGAGCGACCATAATCCCATCGGCCACTTGGACGATGCTATCGAAATTTTCAACCCCTTGGGCATTTTCGATTTTGGCGATCACGAGGATATCAGCTCTCCCCTCTTTGGCTAAAAGCTCTTTAATGGCCAAGACGTGATGGGACGATCGGATAAAGGAGGCGGCGATGTAGTCCACATCTTGTTCACAGCCGAACTTTAAGTCGGCGATATCCTTTGCCGTCATTGCGGGCAGCGAGATGGTAGCGCCGGGAACGTTGATCCCTTTGCCGCTTTTTAACAGCCCCTCGTTTTGGACTTCGACGGTGATCGCTTCAGGACTTACTGCCACCACGACCGAGTTGATGTACCCGTCATCAAATAGGATGTGCATCCCGGAGGTCACTTTATCGAGCGCCTCAATCGGGTGAATCGGAATCTCATGGGCACAGCGGCTCTGGGAGACGAGTTTGAGTTTCATACCAGGGATGACGGGGAGGGCTTCGCCGGGTACTTTACCTACACGGATTTCGGGCCCTTTTGTGTCGAGCATGATCGCTAAGGGCTTTTTGGCGATCTCCCTCGCCTTTTTCAAATTATTGATATGAATCAGATGGTCTTCGTGGGTGCCGTGGCTAAAATTGAGCCGGGCTACATTCATGCCGGCGTCGATGAGCTCAAGCATTTTTTCTAAAGAGGCTACAGACGGCCCGATCGTACAGACTATTTTGGTATGGTTCATAAATCAATGATATACAGGAAGGCTATTTTTGATAGAATAATCACATGGAAGAAAAGCCCATTATCTTAAAAAATGTTCGTGTACATAACCTGAAGGGGGTCGATTTGACCCTGCAACCGGGGGAGTTTATCGTTTTTTCGGGGGTTTCGGGCTCGGGCAAGTCTTCGTTGGCGTTCGATACGATCTATGTGGAGGGGCAGAGGCGCTATATCGAATCGCTCTCTCATCAGGCGCGCCGCTTTTTAGGGGAACTGCCTAAACCTGATGCGGAAAAAATCGAAGGGCTTGCCCCGACGATCGCCATCGAACAAAAGCTAGCCTCCCGGACGCCCCGCTCCACAGTGGGGACGATGACGGGGGTCTACGATTTTCTCCGGGTCCTTTTCGCTCGAGCCTCTACCCCCTATTGCCCCGTCAGCCAAGAGCCTGTGGCCGCACAGAGCCAAGAAAAGATCATCGCCCAGATTCTCCATCTTCCTGAAAAAAGCCGGATCGCCATTTTAAGCCCCTACGCTAAAGCGAAAAAGGGGGAATTCAAGGAAGATTTTGTTGAGCTTTTAAGCAAAGGGTACATGAAACTGCGCGTCGACGGAGCTTGGGTCGATTTGAGTGAGATGGACCGGCTCGACGGCACCACAGCCCACGATGTCGATCTCGTCGTCGATCGGTTAACGGTAGAGCCGGCCAACCGCTCTCGCCTTAGCGAATCTACTCTAAAAGCGCTTGAGCTCGGCGAGGGATTTTTTAGCGTTTATCTCTACGACACCGATGAGGAGATCCTTTTTTCACAGCACGCCCATTCATTAAAATCGGGGCTTTCCTATGGGCCGCTTCAACCCCAAGATTTTTCCTTTAACCACCCAACGGGGATGTGTCCCACCTGTCATGGATTGGGGATCGCCTCCCAATTTGATTTGGACAAAATTTTCGATCCCGATTTGAGCATTAGCGAAGATTGTTGCAAAATCGGAAGCTCTTACCAAACGGTCCGCTACGGCAATATCTACAACAACCTCGCCCGCCTGTACAAATT
>PLXF01000043.1 GCA_003151315.1 Parachlamydiales bacterium | reverse complement strand
AGGTCGTCGATATTGACGCCGATTTTTGCTGCATAAATGGGATCTAGCGCATGCTCTGCGTCGATATAGGCGGCAAGCCCCCCATTTTTTTGCGCGGCGGCGACGATGTGGGTCGCAAGGGTGGATTTACCGGACGATTCAGGTCCGAAGATCTCGACAATTCGGCCGCGGGGCACTCCGCCGATCCCTAAAGCGAGATCGAGAGCGATGGCTCCCGTTTTGATCACACTCATGGAATGGGTGGCCGAATGTTTGCCCAAAGCCATGATGGCGCCCTCTCCAAATTGCTTTTGGATATGGGCCATCGCGAGTTCTAGCGCTTTTCTTTTGCTTGCATCTGGTTGTGAGTTTGTCATGAGAATTCCTCCTAAAGGGGCTTGTTTTTCCTTAAGCATGGGAAACTGGATCACTTCTAGCAAGAGAAAAAAATTAAAGAATTTGGTTCAATGGCGAAAAGGGGCAAAAAAAAATGATACTGGCTGGCGATATTGGGGGAACGAATGCGCGTCTTGCCCTGTTTGATGGGGGCAATGAACTAACTTGTGTAGCGGAAAAAAATTTTCGCAGCCGCGATTATTCGAGCTTAGAACAGATTGTTCACGAATTTTTAGGGGCGAAAAAAGTATCGAAAGCCTGTTTTGGCATACCGGGAGCTATTAGGGAGGGGCGAGCCCATCCGACAAACCTCCCTTGGGTTATTGATACAGAAACGTTAAGTACCGATTTGCATATTCCTCAGATCTCTCTTTTAAACGACCTTGTGGCTAACGCTTATGGGGTTCGGATGTTAAAAGAGGATGAGCTCTTTTTGCTCCACCCGGGAGTAGAGGGGCAAACGGGGAATGCCGCCTTAATTGCTGCGGGGACGGGACTCGGACAAGCGGGGCTGTATTGGGATGGAGAAAAGCACCATCCTTTTGCTAGTGAAGGGGGGCATGTCGATTTTTCTCCTCGCGATCCGCGCGAAATTGAGTTATTCAAGTATTTGAAGAACAAATATGAGCATATCTCGTATGAGCGGGTAGTTTCCGGTCCTGGGATTTATGAAATTTACCTGTTTTTAACCGAAGTGCAGAAATTAAAGGTCTCCCCTATCGTGCAAGAAGAGATGAAACGGCGAAATCCTTCGAAAGTGATCTCAGAATATGGGCTGCAAAACAAAGATCTTGTCTGTTCAGAGACGATCGATTGGTTTATCTCGTTGTATGGAGCAGAGGCCGGGAACGTGGCGCTGAAATTTCTCTCTTTGGGAGGGCTATATATTGGGGGAGTAGTCGCTCATCATTTAAATGATCGGAAGAAGCTGGGGGCGTTTCTCTCCGCCTTTATTGACAAAGGGAGATTTAAAGAATTGCTCCATTCTATCCCTATTTGGGTGATCCTCAACGATCAAGCGGCCCTTTTGGGCGCTGCCTATTATGCAAAGTGGTGTAAATGACGAGTCGAGAAGAGGTGAGGGTTAAAGAGCAAGGGGTGGGGCCTGTCCCTCCGTGGGAAAAATGGGGTCCCTATGTGTCGGAAAGGGCCTGGGGGACGGTGCGGGAAGATTACAGCGCGGATGGCGACGCATGGAGCTATTTTGTTCACGATAACGCCCGTTTTCGCGCTTACCGGCGAGGCGATGATGGGATCGCGGGGATCTGCGACCGGTTTCAAGTGCTGTTATTTGCCCCCGCTTTTTGGAATGGACGCGATCCGATTTTAAAGGAGCGCCTTTTTGGTTTGAGTTCTCATGAGGGCAATCATGGAGAGGATGTAAAAGAATATTATTATCATCTCGATGCTACGCCGAGTCACAGCTATTTGAAATACCTCTATAAATATCCACAAAAAGCTTTTCCCTATGATGAATTAGTCGATGTTAATAAAAGCCGGAGCCCTAAAGAGGGTGAATATGAACTGATTGATACCGGGATATTCGATGAAAATAGATATTTCGATATTTTTATCGAGTATGCGAAAGCGGGAACTGACGATATTTGCATCCGGATCGAGGCTATTAATCGAGGGCCGGAAGCGGCTGAATTGACTATTTTACCCCATTTGTGGTTTCGCAATCAGTGGGCATGGGGTGATAAACCTTTGCCAGAGCCAATCATTACGGTGGGTGATTCCCCAGATAATTCGGCTTGTCTTATTGCCAATGACGCCCATTTGCGATCTCCTAGCGATCTTCTATTTGATTATCATTTAGGCCCCACCTATTTATACGGCTCTCCCGGAGGGAAGTTCCTATTTACGAATAACGAATCTAATCGGGAAGCCTTATGGGGCGAGCCTAACGATTCGGCTTATGTAAAAGATGCTTTCCATCGGTATATAATTGAAAAGGATAAAAAAGCGGTCAATCCTCGCAATTCAGGCACAAAGGCCACTCTGTATTACCACTTTCGCTCGATTGGCGCAGGAAAAAAGGTGGTTGTCCATTTACGCCTGACGAATCAACAAATGGCCTCTCCTTTGTCAAAAGTCGATGAGGTGATTGAAGAAAGAAAAAAAGAGGCCGACGAATTTTACGACACGATCCATCCCAAGCAGGCAAGCGCTGAAGAGAAGATGATCCAGCGCCAAGCATTATCGGGGATGATCTGGAATAAACAAATCTACATTTTTGATGTGGGGAACTGGCTTCAGGGAGATAGTCCCAACAATCCACCGCCAGAATCCCACAAATATATCCGCAACGTCCATTGGCGGCATATTATCTCTCTGCGGATTATCTCTATGCCAGATAAGTGGGAATACCCTTGGTTTGCCGCCTGGGATCTCACATTTCAAGCTCTTGTTTTTGCTCAAATAGACCTAGCCTTTGCCAAAAGTCAACTGTGGCTTCTTCTATTCGATCAGTTCCAACACCCTAACGGGGCGATACCGGCTTATGAATGGGAATTTAGCGATGTAAATCCTCCTGTTCAGGCTTGGGCCGCGATAAAGCTCTTTGAATATGAAAAAGAGAAGTTTGGAAAAGAGGATTACCCGTTCTTAGAAAAATGCTTCCATAAGCTGCTCCTTAATTTCGCCTGGTGGGTCAATAAAGTGGATACATTGGGGCATAACATCTTTGAGGGAGGCTTTTTAGGGATGGACAATATCGGTTTTTCCGATCGTTCCGAAAAATTGCCGGGTGGTTATTTACTGGATCAGTCAGATGGTTCAGGGTGGATGTCGATTTTATGCCTAAATTTGATGCGGATTGCTCTAACGCTGGCAAAAAAAAATCCGATCTATGAAGGGCTGGGGATTAAGTTTTTCCAACACTTTATTTATATCACAGCAGCCATGAGAAAAAGTTACTGGCGCCCTTATGATATGTGGGATGAAAAAGATGGCTTTTTCCACAGCTTTTTACGCCATCCCGATGGGACTTTTGAAAGGCTTAGAGTTCGATCGATGACCGGAATTATCCCCTTTTTCGCTTGTGACGTGTGGGATGAGGAGGAGTTGAAAAAATTTCCCGAATTTTATGCTTCTTACCAATGGTTTGTGAATAAACGGAGCAATCTTACCCAGAAATGTATCCAAAAGATCCCCCATCAAACAGGGACAAAGCACATATTTGGCCTCTTGAGCGTTCCCGAAATGGAACGGTTTTTAAAGCATATTTGGGACCCGGCTGAGTTTCGTTCTGAATATGGGCTTAGGAGTCTTTCTAAATACCATGAGAAACATCCGGGGAAGCTAGGCGATGCTATTTTAGCGTATGAGCCGGGGGAATCTTTGGAAAAAATCAAAGGGGGTAATTCCAATTGGAGAGGTCCTATTTGGTTTCCTTTGAATTATATTTTGATCGAAACGTTAAAAAGGCTCGGCCATACCTTTGAGGATAGCGTTAAAATTCATATCGGAAGTGAAAAGCCGGTTACTTTAAATGAAATGGCTCGCTCTTTTGAAGAGCGTTTGATCAATCTGTTTAAAAATGACAAACATGGTAGACGCCCTATCTTTGGGGACACGGAAAAGTTTCAGACAGATCCCAATTTTCACGATTACATCCTTTTCTTTGAGCACTTTCAGGGCGAAACAGGAAGAGGTCTAGGAGCTTCCCACCAAATGGGCTGGACAGGCCTTGTAGCGAAGCTTATCGATGATGTCCGCAAATAGATTATACCGTTCGTGACTCAAGAGTCTATCCTGTGTCCAGTTGAAAGTTAGACAACCANNTGGTTGTCTAACTTTCAACTGGACACAGGATATATACATAAATTTTTTAACCACAGAGAACGGAGAGTTCACAGAGACGAATGAAAGCTTGATTTTTCTCTATGTGCTCTCTGTTCTCTGTGGTTAAAAAATTTATGTATACAGGTTCTTGAATTGTGAACGGTATAACCCTTCCTTGATCGCCGATTTCTGACTTTTTTGCGGTAGTGGATTCTTGCGTTGCGAGACGAATTGTGGATAGTGAATATGACGGCATAAATAAAAAAAACCAGGCTAAGTGAAACACTTAGCCTGGCTGAGCTTTTTAGCTACGAAGAAAGGACTACTATTAGAAGTCCACTCTTAGTGTAGCTGTCAAACCGTGTACATACAGATTGCCACTTGGCTGGCTGCTATTAACAAATGCATTAGAAGAAGCATTGAATTGGCGGAACTGGTTAGCATTCCAGAATACTTGGAAGCCGTAAGTTGCCAACATGTCAACGTGCCAGTTGTTGCAATCAAAGTATGAACCCCATCCGAATCCCAGTTCCATGTTAGCATGGGGCATTAGGAAGTCAGGACGGTCGTTGCGGTAAGAGGTGATGGTTGTAACGCCAGCAGCAGAAACAAAAGTCGCTTTTCTATTGGAAGTTTGTACGCGTGTGTAGAGAAGGTCGAACGATGTGTTACCAATCATTCTGAAGCCTTCGCCGAATTCCCAATTGGTGTCTAAACCAGCCATAGGACCAGCTCCCCAAGTTGTGAAACTCTGTTTACGTGTCTCTGTTCCAGTAGTAGAACCAGTGTTTACACCGTTTGTTCCAGTTCTGTTAAGTATTTGCGTTTTACTTTGTGAGAACCATGCAAATCGAGCGCCATAGATCGAGCGGAATGTAAGCTTAGTACCTACATAGTATGCGCGAGCCAGTGCTGTGTCGAGAGATTGCATTTTAACTTTCCAGGACTGATCCATGTTGTCAAATGTAGTACCAGCCACACTTGCAGATTCAAAACTAGCAGAATCGGTAGCTAGCGAGCCTGATGTGAAAGGAGCAGTAGGAGTTGGCGACAATGCGCTAGTATGTGTTTTTGAATTGAACCATGTATACTCAGCATAGGCATCCCAGCAATCATGATCAAAGTTAACTCCAGCGAGGATTTTAAAGCCTGGCTTGTACTTGAAGTTATGGTTGATCACCTTGTTTTCTGTTGTAGAGCCAGCGGCGCTAGGTACAGTTGTCGATGTTCCCAATATGGACATTCCTAAATCCATGTTTTCTTGTCTGGCTTGCCAGTAGGTGAAACTAGCGCCAGCAAAAATATCCCAAGAGCCGCGGACTTCAATCCGGGAGCACTGGTTGTAAGCAGGCATTAGTTGTACGGGTGGAACTGGCTCGCAGCATTTTACAGGCTCGCATTTCACGGGCTTTGTTTCGCAAGCTCTTTGACGAGATGATTTATCATCTGATTGGCCAAAAACTGTAGTAGCGGCTAGAAGCGAAGCTACCATCCATGGTTTTGACTTTGAAAATACGTTCAGCATTTTTGCTCTCCATTTTGGAAGAATGTGGTTTTTTGCTCTTTCTTTTTTAGCTTTCGCTAAGAAAACAATCGACAATATTTGCGAGAGTTTCTCTACACCGTTACAACATGCAATAGGTGCAGAGTTGTTTTCGGTTCATATCGCAGATGTTAAACTCAACTTGAAAATTAAATCAAGAGAAAGCACAAAACGTTTTTGAACTCTCCCTAAAAAATGCCCTCCGAAAATATTCTGGAGCCATTTTCTCTCATTGAGTCAGCTGCTAACTTCTCCTCTTTTTACACCAAATATTGGCTTTAGAAGTCCGTTCCAAAGTCTGTTTTCTCGTAACGAGGCACTCATTTTTTTCAATTGTCAAACCAGTGGATGAACAGCCCAATTTTTTCTTCTGTCCGTTTTTCTTCATGAGCTCCTCTCATGAATTCCCAAATTTCTACACTCTCTTGCTCGAAAAAATCTTCTTCCGATTTTCTCTCCATCTGTTCGAAGGTCCCAAAGTAGGTCAGTGGACGGCTTAACAAAAAATAGGGTCTTTGCTGCAGCATATCTTCTCCTCATGGGTTATACCGAATGTGATTTGGGGCTAGGGGCTATATCGATTCCCTTTTTTTTTTGGTTCTCAATCTCCCCCATAGACTGATTGGGAAATATGACGCAACTTTTATTTTCAAGTAATTCCTTATTAGGCGGTTGCGATTTGCGATTTTAGATGGTCATAAAAAATCGATTCTTGAATCACGAACGGTATACATGACATTTTTTTCTTTTTAAGCTAGGATGACTCTTTAGATTTTACCTCTTAGGTTTTTATGAAACGGATTTTTACCCAGATCTCCCTTGTGGTGATCTTATTGTCTAGTTGCAGTCCTACAAAAGAGCCGCGCAGTACGGCCCTTACTATTAATATTTGCTCTGATCCGCAAAGTCTGGACCCCAGAATGGCTAGAGATTTAAATGCTGTGACGTTAGTTCATATGTTATTTGAAGGGTTGATGCGTATCTCTAAAACCGGAGAAGCTGAATTTGCTTTGGCCCATAGTGTCGATATCTCTGAGGACTCGACGCGCTTTGTATTCCATTTACGAGAAAGTTTATGGTCAAATACAGATCCTGTAACCTCTTACGACTTTGCTAATAGTTGGAGAAGTTCGCTCTCCCCCCAATTTGGGACCGACCTTGCCTATCAGCTTTACCCTATTAAAGGGGCTCAGCAGGCTAAAAAGGGGGAAATAGGGACCGATGCCGTTGGTATTTATACGCCCGATCCTCAGACGTTGGTAGTGGAACTGGAAACGGCGACCCCTTATTTTTTAGAGCTCCTTACGTTGCCCATTTTTTTCCCTGTCCATAGTTCAGCGCTTACAAATCCTCATTGGTTCTTAAAAAAAGAGACCCATATAGCTAATGGCCCCTTTTGTTTAGATGCATGGACCCATTCGGATCAAATTTCGGTGGTCAAAAATTCTAACTATTGGGAAGCGGAGCAGGTGGCATTGCCTCGAATCGATATGGTTATGCTAACGGCCGATACTGAACTTCGCCTATTTGAAGAAAAAGGGCTTCATTGGGCAGGTTCCCCCCTTTCTACTCTTCCCATCGATACAGTGCAAGCATTCAAAAACAGCGGAGCTCTTCATGTAAGTCCTCTATCGGGAACCTACTTTTTAAGGGTGAATACGGAGATTTCTTCGGAAAATCCCCTTTCCCATCCCGAATTTCGTCGCGGCTTAGCCATGGCCATCGATCGAAATGAGATCGCTGAACATATTCTTCAGGGTGGTCAGAAGCCTGCTTTAGAATTAGTGCCTCCCGAAATGGGATTGGCTCCATCACCTTTACAAGAGGGTAACGTGGAAGAGGCTCGTAGCTTGTGTAATCGGGTCCTTTCTCAAAGAGCGTTTAATTCTCCTATTATATTGAGTTATTCGAGCGCCACAGACAGAAATGCAACAATTGCCCAAGCGATTCAAAAACAATGGGAAGATCATCTGGGATTGCAGGTTGTTTTGGAAGGCATTGAGCCCAAAGTCTATTACCAAAGGATTTCTCAAAAAAAATTCCAATTAGCGGCGGGTTCTTGGATCGCCGATTTTAATGACCCAATTAATTTTCTCGAAACATTTAAGTATAAGCATGGGAGTACAAATAACACGGGATGGGAAGATCCCAAATACGTTGATCTTTTAAATCGGTCTGCTTTATGTAAGGAATCAAATGAAAGAAAAGGGCTACTAAGCGAAGCGGAGGCAATCTTATTGGAGCAAATGCCGATTATCCCGATTTTCCATTTTGCTTTAAATTATCTGCAAAAGGACGAGATAAAAGATGTGGTGATTTCTCCTTTGGGACAGGTCGATTTTCGTTGGGCTCACTTTGAATCCTCAGAACCTCGAGTTATACAATGATGCATAAGGAAAATCGTTCTCTAATGGTTAAAAATAGGAATAGCCCGATATTTTATCTGTGGTTAGCCCTCTGTTTGTTTTACCTGAACCCGCTGCTTGCCAGTCCCGATACCGGAAATGTCCTTTTACTGAATGACACGCCCTTTATCTTAACAGCTACAGTTCAAGCCTCAGATGGGACCTATTTGGGGCAATTTACTATACAGCCTGGGCAACAGAAGAATTTTACCCAGAATTTATCCTCTACAGCCATTCTCCGTCCGGGAACTCCTGATGTTTCTCTCACCCCTTATACGGTTGTTTGGCAGTGTGCCTCAGAGGGGTTTTATAGCAGTTGTAATAATGTGGGTCCAGGCTCCTTAGTGAAAGCTAACGACTGTCCGGGAAATCATTTCTGCAGTCCTAAAAAAGAGAGTAAAGAACAGAAACCGGCCTCGACCTTACAAAAAGTGAAATAGTTTTATACCTCTTGAGTCACGAGGGGTTTATAACAAGAGTGTGTTGTCTAGAGGGATATCCCAGGGATCGATAGGAAGTTCGTCGATCCTTTGTTCAATAAACCCAATTCCTATAGAAGGGATTGGGGCTTCTGCTAATAATCGATCGTAATATCCCTTGCCAAACCCTAAACGGTGCCTATTTTTATCAAAGGCCAATCCTGGTACTAAAATCGCGTGAACCGAATCTAAGGGTATCTCGGGGCATTTTTCAGCAATAGGCTCCATTATCCCCCAGGCAGATGGGGCTAAGTCGGTTGTTAGATTAGAGACTAGGTGAATCGTGAGTCTGTTGCCTACCACCTTTGGTAAAAGGAGTCGATTTTCGTGAGCGAGGAGTTCGTTGAGGGGGCGGGTCTCAATTTCCCCTTGTGTAGAGGAAAAAGACAAAACATACCTCTTAGCTCTATTTCTTAAAGCGGAAACGAGCCCCTCTGCCGCCTCTTTTCTTCGTGAAAAGGGAAGAGATTTTCGAATCTGGAGCCACTGTTTTCTCAATTCAATCTTCGGGATCAAGGGGCTTTCCTTTATAGTAGATTGCTTTTCTTAGGATAATTCCTTGAGAGTCGTACAGAGTGGCGACGCCGTTGCCATTTAATACGGAAGAAACGGGCTCTTTTTGCCCTTTTTTATAATATTGCCCCTTCACCAAATGGTCTTCTTCATACTCTTCGATCAGCATGAGATTCCCATCTCGATACCAGCCGCAGGAAGAGCCTGTTTTTTTATTTCTAACGAGCTCTTTTTGACTTTCTAGAAGGCCGTTGCTGTAC
>PLXF01000179.1 GCA_003151315.1 Parachlamydiales bacterium | reverse complement strand
CACCGCAAAAAACATCCGGGAGGTAATTTTGAGGGCATACCAGAACCAATCAGGGGGAGATCCCGTGAGAAATAGAGCCGAAATAGCGCAAAGAGCCACTCCTGCGCCCAAGGCGCCTGTTAAAATCCGATAGGAACTGGTGATTTTTAAGCTATAGAGGACGAGACTGGAAACGCCGATCATCAACAGGGCAATAAACAGGTAGATCTGCGGGAGGAACGCCGAGCCGATCTTCTCTAAGAAAAGACCATCGGAAAGGGTGTCCATGCAGCAACTGCCAAAGGACCAAAATAGAGCCAAACGGGCAAAACGAAGGGTGTTTTTCCCCTCTCCCGGATAGATCCCAAAGGCTTTTCGAAACAGCTTCTGCAACCTTGTATCCCACCCATTTTAAAAAAAAATGTGCAATCCAAGCGGATCGGTCTTATATAGTTCCACTATTCTATGCCAGATTCGATTTTAATCTAAGAATTTATCTAGCTCAAAAAAAAAATTCTCCTTAAATTGCCACTTATGAAGATGAGCGAATACAGACTGGGGTTTATCGGATTTGGCCATATGGCGCAGATTATGTTCCACGCGATCGATGGCGCGCGGATTATTCCCCGATCCCAAGTCCAATTCATTCAACGCGATAGCGCGAAAATGAAGCGCAGCGAGCAGAAGCATTTGATCACCTCCACTTCGATGGAAAGGCTCATTTCCACCTCCGATATCCTCCTTCTCTGCGTGAGACCCGCACAAGCCGAACAGGCTCTTCAGCAGATCGCCCCTCTAGGGGCTGGGGATAAAATGATCCTATCGATCCTAGCTGGGGTCCCCCTCTCCCTATTCCAGAAGCATCTAGGCCCTCAGGCCCAAGTGATCCGGGTCATGCCAAACGTCGCCTCGGCGATCGGGCAAGGGATGACAATTTTATCAGCTCGCCATGCGAGCGTCGACTTCCGCGAGGCCGCTTCGATGCTCCTCGCCCCTCTGGGTCCCTCGTTAGAGGTTCCCGAACCCCTTATGGATGCAGCGACCGGTCTTGCCGCGAGCAGCCCTGGATTTGTCTTTAAGCTCATCCAGGCTTTAGCCCTACAGGGGGAGAAGGAAGGGCTTTCCCCTAAAGACTCCCTAACGATTGCCGCCCAAGTATTCACAGGCGCAGGGCAATTGGTTGCGAAGGGGGGAGATCCGATCGATCTCATGATGCAAATTGCCACACCCGGCGGAGTCACAGAGGCGGGGTTTCAGGTAATGGAAAAAACAGAGCTCGCCAAGCATTTCCAAGAAACCGTTCAAGCCGCAATTCGCAAAGCTAAGCAATTCTCCGAAGAATATAAATAGTTGGATTTTTCTCAATTGCAACGCTTCCCAATTTTTAATTAAAAAATCTAGTTTGAACTGTTCGAAATCTAAGGAAACAAATTTCTTTTTTCAGTCAAGACTGCCGTCTTGACTGGTAAAATTAAAATAAATTTTAGTATCTACGCAGAAAAGCCTCAATCATTTATAAAAAAACCTTACTAGAGAAAAGCGTGACTTTCTGGTCGCGAATATAAGGTCAAAATGTGAAAATTTCAAGAGTCTTACTTCGCGCTTCATTGATTTTTCCGATCGCTCTTGTGGCGTGCTCTGATAAATATGTTAAGAATAGCCAAAATGATTTCCGTGGTTACAGTGGCCAAAACGGAGAAAATGGTCAAAACGGAGAAAATGGCCAAAGTGGAGAAGATGGCGGCTTTTTTGGAGGCAATGGAGGTAACGGTGGCAATGGAGGTAGTGGAGGTAACGGTGGTAAGGGAGGGGATGGCGGCTTTTTCGGAGGTAATGGAGGAAATGGTGGAAATGGAGGTAGCGGAGGAGGAGGCTCATCGGTCAACACCCCGCTTGGACAGGTTGATGAATTGGAATACAAAATGCTCAAAGATGTCTGTCGCATTGTCATCGCGAAAATTGAAGAACATTTAACCAGAAATAGCAGTCAAAATTCCGTTAGCGTCCAGCAGATTTTTAAGTCAGAACTTTCAAAGTATCTGTTATCGCAAGGAACGCCAGCTTCCCTAAAAATTCACGAAGAATATGAAGCTGTTGGTTGGAAATATCCAGCCATCAAAGATATCTAACCAACCCAAATTCAGGTTTGGCTCCATCCTGGATCTTCGGATCCAGTTCAATTTGTGGAAGGAAAATGCCCCTTTTGTATCGCGAAAGGGGAGATTTTTCTTCGTAGAAAAAAAAATCTCCGCAAAAAAATCGAAACCAGAGATGATGTGAGCCAATTTTTTTAGTTAGAGGGACTCATGGAAACCAAGAAACTCGTCATTGTCGGTTCCGGTCCGGCCGGTTACACGGCCGCCATTTACGCAGCACGGGCCAATTTAGAACCACTTCTCTATGAAGGATTCATGTCGGGTCCTTCGGGAGGTCAGCTTATGACCACGACCGAGGTGGAAAACTATCCCGGTTTTCCGGAGGGGATTTTAGGCCCTGAACTGATGACCCATTTCCGCACCCAATCGGCCCGCTTTGGCACGCAGATTTTGACCGAAGATGTCGAATCGGTCGATTTGTCTCAGCGCCCCTTTGTCGTGAAAGGCTCAACGACTACGGTACAAGCCGAGGCGCTTATTATTGCCACGGGCGCCACAGCGAAACGGCTCGAAATTGAAGGGACTGGCGACGGGGAATTTTGGCAGCGTGGCGTAACATCCTGCGCTGTTTGTGATGGAGCGGCTCCCATCTTTAAAAATCGGCCCCTATTTGTGATTGGCGGGGGAGACAGCGCTGTCGAAGAGGCGATTTTCTTAACCAAATATGGTAGCCGCGTCTATCTTGTTCATCGACGGGATCAATTGCGCGCCTCTAAAATCATGGCCGAGCGAGCTCTCAATCATCCGAAAATTGAGATTTTATGGAATAGCGCGATTGAAAAGGTGATGGGCGATCAGGTTGTCCGCAACATTCTGGTGAAGAACCTCCAGACGCAAGAGGTTCAAGAACGGGAAGCGGCAGGTGTCTTTTTTGCAATTGGCCATCAACCCAATACCCAGTTTATCAATGGGCAGTTAGAAACAAATGAAGCGGGCTACATAGTTGTCCGACCGGGGACGAGCTATACTTCAATTGAAGGGGTATTTGCCGCTGGAGATGTACAAGATCCTACCTATCGGCAGGCCGTTACCGCTGCAGGAAGCGGTTGCATGGCGGCTTTGGATGCTGAACGGTGGTTAAGCCACATGGGAATCGAGTGAAAAAACGGCTAGCGTTTTGGCTCTTAGCTCTTCTCCCTTGCTGCGGTTTTGCTCTGGAGGCTCAACCTTGGTTCGGGGATGTCTTTGAGTTTCATTTCCTTGGCAGCTATGCTTATAGCTATTTCAATACCGTCCAAAATGGGTTCCCTCAACTCACACAGCCGTTTAATTCCCATGTGGGATCTCTAGCTCTTGATTTTTCTCCTTCCCCGGAATGGAGTATAGATACGGAGCTCCGTTTTGCGGCAACCACCGCCATGCCTTTTAATTTCCGCTCGGGAGCCATTCAGGCGCGTTATTTGTGGCTCGACGACATTATTGGAGACCCCATCAGCTTGGCTACCGGTATCAGCACCCGTTTGACTAATCAAGCCTCTTTGCGCGACGTGAGCTGCATGTCCCACTCGATCGCCGATTTTGAGGTCCATTTTTCTTTAGGAAAAGAGTTTGATGCTTCTGAGAGCTGGCGTTTTCGCACGTGGGGTTTTGGCGCCGTTGGCCACGCAAATCAAGGCTCTCCTTGGGTCCGAGCGATTGTGGCCGTCGAGACCAATATCGATGACGAACACAAGTTAGCCGTTTATGCGGAAGGGATGAATGGCTATGGCCGACACACTCACGTAAATACAGATCACTTCAATGGCTATGCCAGGATCCGGCAAAAATCGATCGATATAGGATTTCGGTACGGCTACCGGATCGGCGTTTGGGGAACCCTAAGAGCCGAATATGCACGAAGAGTGCTGGCTAAGTCGTGTCCTCAGGTGGTTAACACCTTTGTCTTTAGTTACTTACTCCCTTTTTCGTTGTAACTGGAGTTTGAACTGATTTTGCGCCCGATTCGGGCGCGAAATCAGTTCAAATCTTGGCTTGCGCTCTATGACAACCTCTGTTCGGCAGCCATATTTTTCGATTTATTTGGGAGTTTGAGAAAACACTCAGAGATAATTCGCTAGCACCCTTTATATTGCTCATGTCCTGCGGGTTGGTCATAGGAGAATCCTTTTTATTTAGACTGATTTTGCGCCGCTTCGGCGCGAAATTAGTCCAAACTCCAATAAAAAATGATTCAACAGATTACTATTTAAAGATATGCGCACAAAGTTGAACCACAGAGAGCGGCAGAGGACGCAGAGATCCTTTTTGAATGCTTTTCTCTTTAGAAAATCGATTTCTAAAGCCAGTTGGCAACCGCTAGGGCGTAGCTTTGGCAATGGCTAATGGAGATCAGAAAGCGGGGAGAGTCAAAGGACGCGACTAACCGTTCTGAAAGATAGACGCAAGGTTTCCCTTTTTCGTCGTTGAGAATTTCGAGATCTTGCCAAGAGACCTCCGCGCCGAATCCTGTGCCGAGCGCTTTGGCGATTGCCTCTTTTGCGGCAAAACGGCCCGCAAAATGGGGAGTAGGGTCTTTAAATTGGGAGCAGTACTCCTGCTCCCGTAGAGTGAACAATCGATTGAGGAAGTGGGGGCCATGCCGCTCTATGCTTTGGCGTATCCGCTCGATTTCGATGATATCGCTGCCNNATTATTGTTCCTCGTGATCGTCGCTATAGAGGTGGCGGCTCGTTGTAGCAACCGGTCTCATTTCTCGATCTTCTTCGGGGAAATTACCATTTCCATCCAAGGCGTTGCAAAAGATCATTCGGCCAGACGAGGTGTGTTTGACAGAGAGAACTTGTGCGTCGATCGTATCCCCGATAAATTGCCCGCCTCCGTTAACCACGACCATGGTTCCGTCTTCGAGATAGCCGACACCTTGGCGGGGCTCTTTTCCGTAACGTTGGATCTTGATTTTAATATTCTCTCCCGCCTGCATAAGAGGTTTGAGAGAATTGGATAAGGAGTGGATGTTGATGACTTTGACCCCTTCAATCGAAGACATCTGCAGACGGCTGATATCGGCGGTCAAAATATTGGCATCGACCAACCGAGCTAATCTCACCAGTTTGCCCATAGAATCTTTTACTTCAGGGAAATCGGTGTCGTTATATCGGAGATCAAGTTCAGTGAGCGCTTCCAATTTTTTTACCACTTCTAAAGACCGTCGCGCTTTGGATCTGATCATCTCATCAGACACTTCAGCTTGGGCATAGAGATCTTTAACTAAATAGCGAGGGATCACCAGATGGTGGTCGACAAGACCAGAACTGGCTAAATCGATAATCCGCGCATCGGAGAGAACTGAGATATCGACCAATAGATCTTTTTTCTTATGGGCGGTGGGTGTGAATTTGACAAAAGGGATGCTCACATAAAATTCATCGGCGCCCCGGAGCGTCATGAGAGTTCCGAGATAAATGCCGAAGAGGAACAGAGAAATTTTCGCGACTTCAAGGGTCTGCGGGCTAAGGTGGACAGAGGCGGCGCTGATATCTAGCACAGCTGATAGGACCAAAACTAAAGCCTGTCCCATGAGATAACCGGTAAAAAGGCCGACAATCGCGATGTTATAGGCGCGTAAGTTAAAACGTTTAAATAGCAGGTCAAATCCGATGAGGAGACTTCCGAAAGTCACACCCATTAAGACGCCCACTCCTAATTTAGATATGTTATATCCATCAGGTCCTGAAACCATATAGGTGGTCATAAATAAAATAGATAAAATCATAAAAAAGACACGAGTAAACGATAAAGCGGCATTCATAAATAAACCCCATTTTTATGCGGTACTTCTCCGCGGTATTTTGTGAGCGAATTGTAAAGGAGAACTTGATTTTTGTCGACCCATTTAAAAAACAATATATTCCCTTTTATCAAAATAGGGAATTTTGGTAGCCTATGAACCCATATGCAACATAAAAATTGGATCAGAATCTCTGGACTCATGTGGTCTCTTATCGGCGGCTTTCTCTTGTACAAAGGGATTCATCTGATGGAACTGGCGATTTTTGGTCCTCAGGCTCACGCTTCCCTATCCCATCGACTCGGGTCGTATGTGGGGGGTGATGAAAAAGGGGCGACAGCTATTATCGCTTTATCTCTCCTTGTGGGTTTTATCAAAGGGCGTTTTGTATTGTCTAAAACTGTACATCGCGTCTGCAATCGGATCGCTTCCCTCTCTCTCCCTATCTCCTTTAGCCAAGTTTATAGCCCCGTCTATTTCCTTCTCATTGGGTCGATGATTTTACTCGGGGTCGGCATGCGCTTTGCTCCGATACCTATCGATTTAAGAGGGGCTATCGACATCGCTGTAGGCTCAGCACTCATCAACGGTTCCCTTCTTTACTTTAGAGCGGCGCAGCGATTTATTCCCGTTTCTCATACAATTTCTTAGTTCGACTTATTTATGATAGGGGCTCCCTCGGTCGATCTCTACAGCGCGGTATAGCTGTTCGAGGAGGATAAGTCTCGTGATTTGGTGCGTAAATGTAAGAGGGGAGAGGCTCCATCGCTTTTTGGCGAGTGAAAGAATAGAGTCCGGTATCCCGTCCGATCCGCCGATTACAAAAGAAATTCGAGCGCCTATTTGGATAAATTTGGCGCTAAACGTCTCGCTATTCATCAGCTCGCCGCTCGGATCCAAAGCAATCAGACCCGATTCTGGGCGGACCCATTCCACAAGCTGCGCATCGGTTTTGGCTATATGCCATTCGATGTCGATTCGCCCTTGGAGCCGCTTTTCATATTCGGCAAGAGCGTCGGCGAGCCAGACCTCTTTACATCGGCCTATTGTATAAATTTTGACTTTTACCATAATTTTTTACAGAATAGACTCTATGTTACCGATTGCCGCCTTTTATTGGGACCCCCAACCTGAAATTTTTACCATTCCCATTCTGCAACTCCCCATTTTTTGGTATGGGCTCTTTTTTGCGGCCGGATTTGCTATCGGATTTCCTCTGTTCCATTCTTTAGTTTACCGCTTTTTCCTGAATAGGCCCGACTATATTGAGGCAGACCTAGTCGCCCCTATTTCTTTAGCGAAGGCCAACCTTACAGGCCGAGAGCCGCTATCGGCCCTCAATGGGGCTATCGAAGAGGAAAAGGATCTCTCCTCTTTAATCGATTCTACTACCTCTCATCGACTCCAAACTAAGGTCGATGCGAGTCGTTGTTTCCGTCCAAAAAGAGCTATGTGCCGTCTAATTTTAGATACCCTTTTTTCCCCCGCTCTTTTGAGTGTGAGTAAAAAGGCGATGATTATCTCCGATCGGATCACCATGTATATGATCGTTTCGACGGTAATTGGCGCCCGTTTAGGCCATTTTATTTTCTATGAGCGCCCCTCCAGCTATTTATCACAACCTTGGGAAATATTTCGCGTATGGGAAGGGGGGCTGGCCAGTCATGGAGCTGCGGTCGGGATTGTTTTGGGCCTTGTGTTGTTTGCTCGCCGTTATAAAAGAATGGCCGAAGGGTTAACTCCTCTACGCCTTCTCGATTTTGTCTGTGTTCCGACCGCCTTTGCCGCCGGATGCATCCGCATTGGCAATTTTTTTAATCAGGAAATTTTAGGTACCCCAACCGATCTCCCTTGGGGTGTCGTGTTCGGTCATCCGATGGACAGAAGCTTCCCCCTTCTCCGCCATCCCGTCCAACTCTATGAAGCTTTTTTTTATTTTTTTGTTTTTATCCTTTTATGGAGACTCTCCTACCGACCTATCTATCTCTTAGCCAAAGGTCGTTTAATCGGGATATTTTTAATCCTTGTGTTTGGATTCCGCTTTTTTATTGAATTTTTTAAAACCGAGCAAAGTTTTCTTTTGTCAAAAGCCTCCTATTTAACGATGGGTCAAATCCTAAGTGTCCCAGCTATGGTAGTCGGATGTATTCTTCTTTATTTGAGTCGCAAGAGGTATACTGCGTCCAGTTGAAAGTTAGNNCATGGCTTGGTTGTCTAACTTTCAACTGGACGCAGTATAGGTCCTTCTAAATTCTCTTTTTTGGTAACCCTTTATCATTTATACTGGGTTTTTGATTCCAATTTAGCAGGAGGTATTTCGTGAACAAAATTACTATTGCAGGGCACCTGGGCGCCGATCCCGAGAGCCGTTTTACATCAACCGGTAAAAAAGTAACGACCCTTCGCGTGGCGGCCCGAACTCGCAAAGGCGCTGCAGAAGATACGATTTGGTGGCGCGTCACGATTTGGGGCGATCAATTTGAAAAAATGTTGCCTCACTTCAAAAAGGGGAGTCCCATCATTGTTTACGGAGAGATCCATAAACCTGAAATTTTTAATGATAGAGAGGGCAAGCCCCAAGTCTCCCTAGAAGTGACCGCTGTTGATATCCAGTTCAGCCCATTTGGCAAGCCGGACCGTCCTGAAGGGGGAACTCCCAATGCCTCTGCCGCGCCATTCGGGTCCCACTCTGCTGAACCCTCGCATGCAGGCGTCCCTAATCCCTACATGGGATATTCTGCGCCAGCTGGTGCTAGAGGTCCTCAGCCCCAAGGGCAAACTTTTGATGACGAGGTTCCATTTTGAAGATCTCATTGACAACGTTTAGTCAAAGAGAACCTTCCGATCTCCTCATTGTCCCGATTTGGGAAGGGGGGATTGATCCCAAGGGACTCAATATCCATGCTCTCCTGGCAACGGGAGATTTTAAAGGAAAACTAGGGGAGACGGCTGTTCTTTATCCCGAAAAGGAGAAAGAGCCACGTCTACTCGTTTTAGGACTCGGCAAAGAGGAGAAGGGGACGTTAGAGTCAATTCGGCGCGGTTTTTCTGCCGCGGCTCGGTTCGCTCAAGCGAAAAAAGTGAAAACAGCCAATGTGATGCTGCCCCGATCCAGCCGTTTATCTCCTTCCGATGTGACAGCCGCTGCGGCAGAAGGGCTTTTCCTAACCAACTACGCTTTTACTGAGCTGAAAGGGGCGTCATTAAAAGATTCTCCCGTTGTTCTATTGGAAAGGCTTTCTTTCCTCGATATCGATAAAAGCGATCTACTCCGAATCGAACGGGCCAAAACGGTCGCTTCAGGCGTCTATTTTGCGCGAGATCTAGTCAATCGGAACGCAGACGATAAGTCTCCTGCCGTATTCGCGCAAATCGCTCTCGATCTCGGAAAGAAATACCCCAAAATCCACACCACGGTTCTCGACAAAGAGAAACTGGAAAAAGAGAAGCTGGGGCTTATCTTAGCCGTAAACCGAGGCTCGCCTCAAGACCCCTGCCTAATTGTCTCTTCCTATACAGGTAATCCCGGTTCAAAAGAGCATATAGTTTTGCTCGGCAAAGGGATTGTATTCGATACAGGAGGACTCAACCTGAAAACGGGCGATGGGATGCAGACGATGAAGTGTGATATGTCGGGAGCTGCAACCGTTCTGGGCACTTTGCAAATGGCCGCCGCTTTAGATCTCAAAGTCAATGTCACAGCGGTAACCCCTGTTACTGAAAACGGGATCGACGGCAATAGTTTTAAGCCGGGCGATGTCTACCGCTCCCATAGTGGGAAAACGGTGGAGATCACAAGCACCGATGCAGAGGGGCGTTTAGTTTTAGCCGACGCGATGAGCTATACACTCAAACATCTCAAACCCACCTGTATGATCGATTTAGCGAGCTTGACCGGCGCGATAGTCGTGGCTTTAGGCGAAGAGATCTCAGGCCTATTTACCAACGATGAGCATCTCTATAAAGATCTGATGAGCGCTTCTGAAAAAACGGGAGAGCTCCTCTGGCGGATGCCCATTCATGCCGATTACCGGGATTCGATCAAATCAGATTTTGCCGATATGATCAATACCGGAGGACGCGATGGCGGCGCAATCAAGGCGGCCCTTTTTCTACAGGAATTTGCTGGAGATGTGCCTTGGGCTCATATTGACTTTGCCGGATGTTGCTTCTTGTCTAAACCGAAACATTATAACCCGACAAAAGGGACCGGGTTTGGCGTACGCCTCTTACTCGACTTTTTAGAACGGAGAGCGGCTCATTGAGGCATCTTCTCACCTTTTCTGTCCGAAAACCGGAGCGGCTTGTCGATTTTTTGAAAAATCAATTAAAGACCGACCGCTCCTCCAAATATTTGCGACGCGTTCTCGAAGCGAATCTATGCCGGGTCAATGGCCGAGTAGAGAGGTTCGCTTCCGCTCGTCTAAATGCCGGGGATCGGATTGACCTTGCTTCTGAATGGGAAGCGCTTTTGCGTTCTGATCAGAAAATGGAAGCGCTCTTTGAAGATGACCATTTTCTAATCGCCAATAAACCGGCCGGTTGGGTTTGCAATGATGAATCGGCAAAGAAGACATTTGGACCCCGCCACTACCTCATTCACCGTTTAGATAAAGATACGACAGGGCTTCTTCTCATTGCCAAAACTCCCGCTATCAAAGAGAAATTCATCGCCCTCTTTGAAAAAAAAGAGGTGGAGAAGTTTTACCTCGCTTTGGCAGACGGGATTTTTTCTAAAGAGTGTGTCGAAAAAGAGAGCTTTTTGGTGAAAAAGGGGACCTTTGAAGGTCAGTCGATTTGGGGGTCTTCTTCGAGTAAACAGGGTCTTTACGCCCACACCCGTTTTACCCCCCAAGCTCAAGGAGAGGCAGCGACATTGATAGATTGCCGTCCCACAACGGGGCGCACTCATCAGATCCGGGTGCATCTTGCCGAAATGGGGCATCCCATTTTGATCGATCGGCAATATGCCGCCACTTTTCGATGCCGCCACTTTTTCCAACGCCCCTTGCTTCATGCAGCCAGACTCCGCTTTTCCCACCCTGTTACTGAAGAGCTAATAGACATTTCCGCTCCGTTGCCTGACGATATGCAAAAAGGGCTCTCCTTGGTAGGTATCAGGTGAAAATCCTGATCGTCAAAGCCTCATCGCTTGGCGATATCATCCAGGCGCTGCATGTCCTCGACTATTTAAAGCAACGTTTCCCCCATTGTGAAATCGATTGGGCCGTCGAAGAAAGTTTTGCCTCTTTAGTTTCCTCCCACCCCCACATCAGACGAGCTTTATCATTAGATCTCAAAGGGGTAAAAAAAGGGTGGAGGAAAATCCGCNNTGGAGGAAAATCGCCTATTGGAAAGCTCTCTTTCTCTCTTTTCAAGAGCTGCGCAAAGAGCGATATGAGCTCCTATTTGATCTGCAGGGGAATTGTAAGTCGGGGATGATCACCCTTTTTTCTCGAGCTAAATCCAAAATCGGTTTTGGCCTATTTTCTGTCCGAGAAAAACCGAGCATATTGGCTACCCACATCCGCTTTGAGATCCCGCGTAATCTCAACATCCGCTCCCAACATCTCAAGCTCTTACAGACCTATTTCCAAGATCGAAACCCGATAGATTCTCGGGGAGTTCGGTTTAATATAGATCCCAGCGAACAAGAAAAAGTGGAAAAAATCTTAAATCAGATCCCCGCCTTGTTTCGGGTGATGGTCTGCCCCGGTTCTAAATGGTCAACCAAGCAGCTTCCCAAAGAAACTCTAGCCCTTTTTCTCGAAAAAATAGCCCTAAGACTTAATGCTTCATTCTATTTTGTGTGGGGAAGCTCGGAGGAAGAAGCATATTGCCAAGAGGTGCGTAAGAAGTTAACGGCAACAAGCGATCTCGTCGAAAAACTTCCTCTGACGACCTGGCAAAATCTGATGGATCGGATGGATCTTGTCATCGCCGTCGATTCCAGTGCGCTGCATCTTTGCGGCACAACCCAGACGCCCAGCTTTAGCCTATTTGGCCCCACCAATCCCGACATCTTCAAACCGATCGGTCCCCGCCATTTCGCTCTACAGGGAAAATGCCCCTACGGCCGTCAATTTGACAAAACTTGCCCCATCCTCCGCACTTGCTCCACAGGCGCATGCACCCGAGATCTCGATCCCGAAATTATGTTCAGCGAGTTCAGTAAATGGTGGGATGCGTTATACCGCTCGTAATTCAATAATCGGTATTTCTATCTGTTTTTTAAGTTAAGAGAGGTTCACTAGCCGGTCAAAATCAACATGCGATTCGACGACTTGGATCGCTTCTTGGATTTTAGCTGTGTCTTCGCGGCGGATTTTGGATGTGAAGGTGTTGATCATCTTCATCGCGATAAAACTGCTGACAGGCGCGTATAGGACCGGGATATCGGCGCGCCTCATTTGTTCCAGCACAGATTGTTTCGGAGGCTCTTTTCCTGTTAGGATCATCCCAATTCCCAGATCGTCCTCTTTGTGGGCGATTTTAAGATCCCAATAGCGGGTAAGCGCGGCTAAAATGATATCTTCTCGCCCCGCTGGCGTGATGATTAGCTGATTGGGGAGAATGAGGGTTCGATACATCTCGACAGAAGTCGCGACGAGCCGAATATCTTCAAAGTGGCGATAGCGTAAAGATTGGCCCGACAGAAGAGTTGTTTGAAAAAGTTGCTCAAAATCGCTCATTGAAGGGATGCTTAAAAAGGGGCTGTAGGGGATGCATCCCAAAAGGGGAATATTCCACCGCTTAAGAGCGACGGTCATATAATGGGTGATCATCTCCCTTTTATTATCTAGGACCCGATTTAAGATAACCCCAGCTACAGGCACCCCATACTTTTCACATTGGGTATAGTTGAGACTTAACTCATCAAAACTCGATCCTAATCCGCCCGATGCGATCAACACTAGAGGCGTTTTAAGGAGAGAGGCTACTTGGGCGTTATTGAGCTCCACGATGGAGCCGACCCCTGTATGTCCCGTCCCTTCAACGACGGTCACAGGGTGGTTTTTGCTGATTGCGGTAAATGATCTCTCAATTTTTTCGATTAATGAACGTCGCTCTATTTTTCCATCGAGAT
>PLXF01000054.1 GCA_003151315.1 Parachlamydiales bacterium | reverse complement strand
AAAATTTTGCCAACCCCTAATGGACTGCTATGGAATCACCCAATTTTATCACAACCGAATGACCCATTCGGGTTATTGGGCGGTTTTGGGATTACATACAAGGTGGGAGGAGTACTTCTTTTCTGAAAACATGCATCTTCACGTCCCCTACATTCGCCATTCTTCGCATTTAAAAAGCGGCCTTTTTTTATCACAGACTATTGAAGACCCCCAATTTGAAAGGATCCTTCTCGCAGGAAAAGAGAAATTCAATGTGAATCTCGGCTTACAGATCATGCATAAAACAGCCGAAGGGGTCGATTCGTTCGGGTTTGGACTCAAATCCGCACATATGCTCCATCACGTTGCCCTATTCAATGAATTGCCCTTACTGCGACTATTCATCGCCCGATACCAGGAAGAATTTTCTCAGATCCCTTCTGCCTTCGACGAGCATNNATACCCTTCATTCTATAAAGCTCCGACTTCCCCCCTGACCCCGAGTTTTCCTCGCGACCAATTCCTAAAAAAAATGAATATTCAGATTGGAACGCCTCTATCAGCTAAGGATGCAGAGATTATCCGATATCTCCTAAATGGATGTTCTGCCGCCCAAATCGCCGACGAAATCTACCTCTCCAAGAGAACTGTGGAACACCACCTAGAAAGGCTCAAAGAAAAACTCAATTGCAACTCCAAATCCGAGCTTATCCAAAAGGCCCGAATGATCGAAAGCATAGGCTATCTCGGCTCTTCGAACTAAGAAGCTATTTGTGAAAATCGATCTATACTACAATCGGTCAATAACTNNTTCTTGGCCGATTGTAGTATATACCATTCGTAATTGAAGAACCCTTTCGTTTTACGGAAGCAGTATATAAACGCTCAATTAAAATCATCGCTTACTGTCGAGGGATGGTCTCCTACGGGTTCTAATGACTGCCGCATGTTTTCTTCACATTGCTCTAGGCGATTAAAACTTTCTGTAATCTCATGCGTTATTTCATGGTGCACACTATGGACAACTGCTGCGGGAATTTGCGCTATTTGTGCCAATGTTTTCGCTCCATTGGTTACATGAAAACGATCGAAACAATCAGCGGCTTCCCGAACGTTTGTTAAAGTCCAACACTCTCCAATAGGGTGAGAAACTAAGGAGCTCTCTACTTCTTTTTGTATCTGCTTAGCCCCATCTGCAACCACATTCGCTACCACAACAACTTTATAAGCAGGTACTCTCTTCACAACCAGTCCTATTGTCTCAAGAATTGCGAGGTGAACACCAGACGAAACAACTCTATCTCTCCAAGGGTGTGTACTAGAAGCGCCTAGGTTTCTAGTAAGACCGCCCACCAATTCAACAGCTCTTCCTGCCGGTTTACCCATGCGATGTTCCACCTTATGTGCTGCTTCTCCTATTGCCAGTTCGTCTATGTAACCTCCCAGGTCATGATCGGAATCGGAATGATCTGCATGAGGGTTATCTAAATGCAAATGCTGTGCAGCATTATCAACTTCATTAATGTGTATATCTTTTGAATTTTCTAATCCGTGCTTCTTTTGCTGCAAAACATCCGGAAGAGGCGGTTTCTCTAGCATATGGATCTTCAGCATGGGGGTATCTAAAGATTTAATAAGATTATCTACATTATTTGATGCTGTTATTCTGCGGACAATCATTCGCGAGTCCATAAGCCTTTGGATTCCACTCTCTGCCTTGTTTGCAAACGGCTCAACTTGCTGTTGATTCAAGCTCATTAGCTTGGCTATCTTTTTCTCGGCAATAGCCGCTCGTCTCGGCGCAAATCCCCTATCTAGGGAACGGCCCATTTTATCATCGGAGTCCGAGAGCCCTTTTGACTCTTCAATAGGTTCTTCTCTACTTGACGGCCAAGAGGTATTCTGTGGAGTAAATATAGTATCGATAGGGTTCATAATCTTTATTTCCTTTATTTAAAAAATAAATCGTAAAGCTAATTGGAGGCCGCCTCTCTGCTGAGGCAAAAAAGCCCCTTGCAGGGAGGGTGCTGCGGGCATTAACGCTCCTAAAGCCCATGTGGCAAAAACGGAGACGCCGATAATAGCGATCGTGCTCCAAATACTTTTTTGCCTCTTCTGTTTAGCTTGCTCAACCTGAAGGCGGGTCTCTGCAATACTGCGCTGCAAAATCAGCTCTTGTCTTCGAGCTGCAGTAAGGGCAACGGTTGTAACGGCTAAACTTCTGTTCAATTCCTGAATTTGCTCCTGAATGACAGCAATGCCTGCAGAAGTTTGCAGAAATTGCCTCTCCAATTGAGCCAGGGCTTCTTGTTGCCTGCGGCTCTCTTCTTCCACTTGGGCCATCACCTGCCGAACATGAGCGTCGCTTTGCAAATCTGGAGGGTTGAGCGCCTGTTCTACAGCTTGAGCAATCTGGCGGCTCATCTCTACAAATGCGGCTCGGCTCTCTAAAGAATCGTTAGCGATAAGGTTTTGCACCTCTGCATAGGGAGCTTGCGCTTGAACAACCTGTTCCTGGACCGCCTCTAGCCGCTCTTCTACAACGATGATTCGACCTCTTAACTCCTCTTCACGCGCTCTATCGCGCGCTTCCAGCTCCTCAAAAGAGGCTAGGTTCCGTTGATGGCTTTGCGCAATCTGCGCGCTAGACTCGGCCGCTCGATCCCGCAATTCCCGATTTAACTCTGTGGCCCTTCCTAAGAATGGCAAAATCCTCGCTGAGGCCGCCTCTTTCTTTTCTTCTTCTTGCGCCTCTCGAGCCTCGGCGCGCCGTTTTAAAATCGCCTCCATCTTGGCGCGTCTTTCAGAAGGGGGCTTTGGAGCTGAAGGGCGTTGAGAGAGAAGAGCTACATATTTTTGCCTCACCTCTTCTGAATAGAGAAGTGCCTTGTGATCGTGAAGCCAACCTATCATATGCCGGACCACAGTATGGGGCTCCGCGATAAGAGGTTGTTCATTCTGAAGATCAAGGGGCGAGCGGGTGCGAAACTGCTGGGGGGCGGTAAGGCGAAAAACAGCCAGCGACATCATCCCATACGTATGCCCATCGCTCCCTAAAAGGGCGTGAGGATCAAGGGGCGCCGAGGTGATCGGATCGACCAAAAGATCTTGCAAGAAAGGGATATAGGCTTGTAACACCCCCTCTTCATCCTGGCTGGAGTTTAATGCCCGTGTGAAATTGTCCAACCAAATGCAGATCGACTGCGTCATCTCGTCTTGCAAACGGGAATGGGCTATCTGCTCTCGGATTGCACTAAATTCAGCGCGCAACTGCCTACGCAGGGGGTGCGTATCTCTCATGAAAACCGGAGCGGATGAGAATCCTATATTGCTGACAGGGTTCATTGGTCCCTCCGAGACATATAACCAGCGAGGGCATTACAACCCGCCTTGCCTATTTGTAATAAAGGGGCTTGGTGAGGAGAAACACTCCCCTGCTGAGCGGCAAATCGGAGAATGGCAAATTCATGCGCCAACTCTCCTATCGCCTGTTGCCGCTGTTTCAACCTCTGTTGTTCTTGGGTTACGTCCCTTTGTAGCCCGGTCATGACAGAGCTCACCTCTTGTAGCTGTCGTTGCGCGCCATCTACACGCTGCTGAGCAGCCGCCACTTCATCGATAGCCACAATTTGGGTAAAAATGGCGTTGGATTGCTCTTCAATCCCCCGCTCCTGCTCATCTAAAGCGGCGGCCATTGCCTGAATTTCGGCCATTTGCCCGATCTCCCGCATGTGGATAGCTCTCGCCCTCTCTTGACGAATCGCCTCTAAGCCTCCCCGCTCTCGGATCGCCTGCAATGTTTGCAGCCGCTCACTCATACGGGCGGTCCGTAAAACAGGGGGCCTTTCGGGAGCTAAAGGGAGTTGCTGATATTTTTCCTCTTGTCCAAACGAAGAGTTGATCGCACTCATAAAATCCTTCCGATTAGGGCCATTGCTTGAGAAAGGGTCTTATCCAAAGACTCCTGCTGCGCCACGATCTCCTGGCCTATTATTAGCGCCGCTTCTGCGACTTCAATCGATTCATCGTGGAGCTGATCGATAGCTTGATGTAACGCCTCGGATTGAACCAAAGCTCGTTCATTTATCTGCTGGCAGTTGTGATGAAATTGAGTATAGTGATGCCTAAGAACGGCGGTGTTTTCCTGGTGCCTCTCTTCTCTGACTTGCGCCGCCGACACAATCGCCGCGTTGCGAATCTGAAAGCCTATCTCTTCGACCAAAAGCTCGTTTTCAAAAGTCTCTATTTCTTTAAGCTGCGCTTGCATCTTCTGAGAAAACGGAGCAATCGATCCCGCCTCTGGAGAAAAAATGGAGAGGAGCTCGTCGATCTCTTTTTCCCACTCGCCCAGTAGCTCTAACATCTCTTTCTCTTCCGCATAATGTTTATAAGCGGGTTGGATCACATCGAGAAAAAGAATGGCCAGCGCATCGGCGCGAGATTGAGGATTATCAGATGAAATATCGCTAAATTGCCGGCTCCATGACGCAATTTCCCCCTCAGGAAAAAGAGCCATCCCCTCCATCTCATCCATTAATCTTTGGACGCGCTGTGCATTCTCATCAGGGCCTAGCGCCTGCAGCCGCCTCGCTACAATCGCCTCTCGATCCGAAGCTAGGCGACGAGGACTATCAGGCCGGCTCAAAGACCCTACAACATGCCCCAGACTAATAGGGCTAATAGGATTAACTGGGAGAACAATAGGGGGCGCCAGAGGCAAAGGGGGCATAACAACTGGGGGTATAGCCACTGCAGAGGAGTGAGAGGAGGAACTAGAGTGGTGCGTTTTTTGTCTAATTTTCAGCATATTTATTCCACATCCCTTCGGGCTTGTTCCATTTTTTGCTTAATCTCAGCCAATGAATCGGCCCCTATTTTCGCGTAGCTTCTTATCCTTTTTAAAGCGTGTAGATAAAACAGATGGACGCTCGCCTTCCACGAAAGGAGGTCGGGCTCTTCGGCCTGTTTGACAAGAGCTTCCTGGTATCTCTTTTCAATATGTAGGCACGCGGCTTGAAGATTTGGCCGTTTCGCCTCCAGATGATCCCGTATTTCGAGGAGAGATCCCTTTACTCCTCTCAGAAATGTCGAATAATCGGCGAAGTTCTCTTTCGCTCGGGCAGAATCGCAGTGAAAGGCAGTGAGCGTTTCAAAAGAGTCCGCTTCTAAGGCAGCCCATTCAGCCCAGCCCTCAGCTTCATCTCTCGCAGCCACAATCCCTTCATCCTGACGTTCCAACATCCGATCAGAACGGAATAACCTCGCCTCGTAATGTTCTAAGACTTCTTCATAATATTTGTGAGTATCAGCAAAGCAATCAGCAGATGCATAGGCTAGGCGCGCCTCTCTCAAACTTTGAAAACCCTTTCTATCCATCAGAATCCAATTTTTAAGGCATGACCGACCTAAGGCCGGGTCTGAACATCGATTTATATAATCCCGAATAGACGCAAAATATTGCTTTGTGCTGTTATATCCAGACGCCTGTGATTCGCGCCAATTCCAATGTGCCTGTTTATAAGGCTCAGATCGCGCTCTGAGGTCCCGATCCACCCACTCAACCCATCGGACTGTCTCATCCATTACCTCTCGATGTGCGCGGATCTCCTCTTTTTCCTCTATCTGTGTAGATAAAGTGGCGGCTAATCGGATCACAACGGCAGTTTCTTCTTGCGCCCCAATTATCTCCCTAGATAATTGCCGCTCAACTCGCTCAGCCTCTAGGAACTGAGAACTTCTATGGACAATGCTTTCCTGTAGTTTTGTATGCAAAGACTGAAAGTTGCCGATTTCAATTCGCGAACCTATCAAAGACTGTTTGGACAAACCGATTTGGAATCTTAAAGTTGAGATTTTTTCTTCCCCGATCCTCTGTACTTCCCGGTAATCGCTCTCTGCAACAAGCACCCTCGCGTTTAGGGTTCGGATTTTTTGACACAAATCGGTTATGCGCAGTTCCACCTCCTGGGATACTTGCATAGCGCGAAGAGCCGTTTGATGACTCTCTTGCACCGATTGCGCGCCAAAGCGAGCGATCCGGTTATCGGAAGCCGCTACCAAAGAAAACAGCTCTTCTAAGGACCCTTCTGATCCTCTCGGACTGGAAAGCGCTTGCACTACATTCATAGAATTATCCGCCTCTGCAATTCTTGTTTATTACGCACCGATATCCCAATGCCTATTTGCATATGATTTAACACCCTTTTTAGGGCATGATTATAAATTGATGTAGTGATCGAGGGGACGGGCAGCGCTTCAACGCACGCTTTACCCAATGCCAGAGCCCGCTCCACTTCCGTATAGGCTTCTTGCAAACGGGGCTTTTTCTCCACAAAATAATTCCGTAAAGACTCTAGTCTTACTTGGCTCTCTTCTACCATTGTAGAATGGACGGCAAAGAACCCTTTAGCCGTAGGGATATCACACCGATATCCTTCGCCCAACTCTTTAAAAGAGCCCATTTCCAACGGAGCAAATTCCGCCCAGCCTAGAGCTTCGTCCCGCGCCGCCAAGATCCCCTCTTCAAGTCGCTCCAACATTCGATTTACCCGATACGTCTGCTGCTCTAAATCATAAAATGGGCTGATATAGCTCGGTGTATTCAGGTGATTTTTTGGATTTACCAGGAGATCTACTTTAAGAGCATGCTTGCGGTTTTCTAACGTCTGCAGACATTGTTTAAGAAGAGCTTGAGCTTCACCTGAGTTCGCCGCCCGATCCAAGTCATCACGAATGGCAGCAAAAAAAGAACAGGCCTCACCTAAGGTTTTCGTGCGGTCTTGAGCATAAGCATAAACAACCATAAATCCTATTATATCCGCCCGATTTTGGAACCAACATACCCCTTTATAGGCCTCTTTAAGAGAAGCCGCTTCCCATTTAATCCACCTCTTTATTTCAGCCGCCGCATCTCGGAGCACCCGGATTTCCTCTCGCTCTTCTATTTGCGCTCCCAAATTTGTCATTAGCTGGGTAAAAGTGATTTTCCGNNTCTCAGAGGCTAATTGTGTCGTTAACTGCGGCTGAGCTCTCTCTGACTTCGACAACCGTAAGTTCCAGTCCTCTAGAGCCTTCTCATCCGCCATACGCCGAGATCTAAGACTTTCACACTCCCGATTTGCTGTAGCCAGGCTCCGTCGGACAGCAGTCAGTTGTAACTCCAAAGCCCTCTCTTCTCCTTTCCAGGTCAGCTCCGCTTTCCGGCAGTTGCTCTCGGCCACAATTATCCGCTCGCTTAAGACTTGTGATCTCTGGGATAACTCGACCATACGATTCGTCATCTCTTGAGGAAAACGGGTAGCGCTAAGTGCCGTTTCACCACTTGCCCTGACCGCTCGAGCTCTAGAAAGAGCAGTCCGCTCATCGGATAAAGCCACGACTGCAAATAGCGGCTCTAGCGAACTCAGAGCGCTTCTTGGACTTGAAAGAGAGGTCAATTCATTCATCGTTTTCTACCTTTAACAAATTATGCAGTGATTTTTCCCGCCGCCGGAGTTATTCCGGATATCGTCGATCTCTCTTTGGCGATGAGCCAAAGCGCCCATAAGTCTGCGGATTTCCACTTGATGAAGCTCCTCTTTCTGGGTCGCCTCTTCTATTTTTGCCTTGGCATCTCTGAGATCCGTCGCATCTTGGGCTGCCGCTTCTTGCAACCTAGATATTCTCTCTCCATTCAATCGCAAATCAATCAACCTGGCCTCATGAGCCTCTGCGAGCTGAGCGGCCCAACGAACTTTCTCTTCCCTATGCCTTTCTTCCAACGAGCGGAGATCTCCTCCGAGGGTCGCAATCACCCTTTTGTGGGCGCGAATCTCCTCTTCTTTCTGGATTGTTAATTCAGAAGCGAAGGCGCCATTCGTTTGGCTGACGATCTCTATCTCCCTTTCTAAAGAGGAGATCTTCTCCCGATGCGTGTCGATTTCCGCGCGTAGATGGTTGCTCGTCTCTTCATGAGTCCGTTCGATCGATGCAATTCTCCCCTCAATCTCCTGCTGCTGTTCTTGCGCTAATGTAAGTGCCCTTTCATCAGCCACCCGACCAACCTCTTGCAGCTGCTTCATCTCCTGATCGACACGAATAAGCGCTAGCTGCATATTTTCCTGAATCGCCCGTTGCTCTTCCTGAATTTTTTGGTTTTGCTCTTCCAGCAAAATGTTCTGCCCCATTTTTTTATAAAACGCATAGGCCAAGCGAGGCTCATTTTTTAACCGCTCCAGAGGATCCCTTTCCACGGGTCCCACAGCGCCGATCCCATTGATCACGGCCAATGCGATACACTGATCGGCCCAAGCGCGAATACTTTGCGCAAACATATGGACGATCGGCAAGCCCGCCATTTCCGCCCCATCAATAGGCGATCTCCCCTGGAAGAGCTCTCTCACCTGATGATAAACCTCCCGCTCCCAGATCCGCCCGTTCTCCAATACGGAAGTGGCCAAAGGTCTATCGTTGAATGGATTCACGAGAATTTGGCGAAATAGAATCTCAATTCGTGCCACGGCAATACCGACCACCACTTCTTCAGACTCTAACCCATTAATCGCAGCAAAACTTTCCTCTATCCAATTAATTACTTTCCTAGAGGTGGGATCTGTCCAGCCCTTATAGTCGTCATAAATATCTAATAATTGATCAATAGAATCCGCTATAGTAGGGATAGCTACCCTTTCTACTGTGTAAGTTTGTACCGCGTTCATCTATGTTTCTCCTTTTCCTTAGATTTTACATCTTTACATGATTTTAATTTAGGGTATGAAATACCCTATTTACATTAATATCGGGGTATTTATAATAACTACACTTATGACAAGCATTTACTTACAAAATAATTTCTTATTATTTACCGGCGACTATATACGAGTGGTTGCGTCATTTTTGACCCCTGAAGAGATGGCCCAACTGATTCAGACAAGTAAAAAAATTTGTTTGTTTTTTACAGAAAAAAAAGTTCATCGAAAGCCCATAGCTCTAGCCGTTTTGCATACGCGAATAGAACTAGAAAATCGGGAGGTAAGCTATAAAGAATACCAAGTTTTTAGACGTGCTGAGATCCAATTTTTAGAAACAGCCAAACTCTCATACCTAAAAATCCGCCACCTCGACCTATGGAAATCCCCCCTCACAGATACCGAGCTCCAAGAATTCGCCGTTCGATGCCCCGATCTGCGAAGTCTAAATCTCGCTAGTTGTGCGCAGATTACCGTTACAAGCCTTTCCTTATTAAGAGCTTTTCCCGATCTCCATAGCTTAAACCTCTCCTGCTGTCGATTAGACCGGGTTGAAAACGGGATCCCTTACAGCGGAATTCAGCGGATTCCCCTACTGGACAAGCTCAGCTACTTAAACCTGGCTCATTGTATTATTTACAACGGAGATCTTCGGCATATTACCCAACTACCCAATCTCGAAGAACTAGACCTCTATTTTTGCCGCATGGGACCAAGAGTCAGAGATAGCGGCCTCGAGGGCTTAAGCCGAGCGCCCAATCTCAAAAAACTGGATCTACAATGCTGCGAAAAGATCACCGATATCGGCCTTATGCACCTGGCCAGAATTGTCAATTTGCAGAGTTTGAGCCTCGCCGAATGCCCTCAAATCACCAACCAGGGCCTCGCATACCTCGCCGAAGCCGTCAATCTTCGCGACCTAAATCTATACAACTGCCCCAAAATCGGAGACGAAGGGATCCTCCACCTACATGCACTTAAGAATCTGCGAAAGCTAAACGCCCGAGAGACGCAGGTTACAAATAATGTCCTCAAACACCTCTCGAAGCTCAACATCGACACCTTCACAACAAGCGGTAACAAAAAATACAAGGGTATATAAAATTAAAACAAAACCAATAAAGATAACATGGAAAAAACACACGAAACATTCGTTTATGAAGAGCTTGGATTCCCTGTTGAACTCATTGATTGCTCCATGAAAAAGCTGCTCGAAGAGTGGGTACTCGACATCAATATGGTCGCGCTACAACGATTCGTATTCAAAGGATTGATTCACAAGCCCTACCCATTAACAGGGAAAGAAATCAGATTCATTTTACATATTAAATTTTAAAAATACTGTTGCACAAATCTACCTCCAGACATTCAGTCGAAATTTCTGTTTGTTCCGGCTCCCCTTCAATAACAAAAACTTCCCTAGACATTGGCTCGAAATTTTTAATAAACCCCGTCATAACACTCTAATTAATTTTATTTTAGCAATACTATTTTAACATTAACTTAAAGTAAAGTAAAAAGTTATATATTAAAATAAAATCATTCTACTTCTCTAATTCCACCAACCAGAAAAAGCCTTCCCCTTAATAATCAATAAGTTACAGTTAAAAAGTCTTCCATTTACTTTGAAATATGAGATGTATTTTACTCCGGGCCTGTTGAAAAATGTGTTGGTAAAATTTATTATAAACATGCAAAGTGTTGAGCATGACTTTCTTAAGCGATGACTAGAAAACTCATCCTTTTGAATCACGAGAGGCTTATTATGGTCGTACTATTTTTTCTTTTTACGTTTGTCAGTCGGCTCTTTGGAGACGTTGGCGACGAGTTCATTGAAACCGGAAAAGGGTTGAATGAATTAACAACCGCAGAGTACCTGGCCATCATAGCGCCGCTTTTACCCCCCGATCCCTATATTTTAGAGGCGGGCGCCCATTCGGGAGAAGATACAATTCTTATTGCCCAGAAATGGCCCACAGGTCGCATTTTTGCCTTTGAGCCGGTTCCCCATTTTTTTGAACGCATTATCCAGAATCTGGAAAGCAAACATATCTCCAATGTGGACGCATTCCCGATCGGGCTTTTTTCAACTTCGGGAGACCGCACATTTTATTATAGCCAAAATTGCGGAGGCGCCTCTTCTTATTTGCCCGATGGGAAACTGCCAGAAACAAACTATAACGACATAAAGTTAACGCTTCCGTGCGTAAATTTGGATGATTGGGCTTTAAAACAGGGAATTGATCATATCGATTTCATGTGGCTGGATATGGAAGGCGCTGAATATTATGTCTTGAGCACTGCCCCCGAAATTTTGAAAACAACCAAGGTCATTATTACCGAACTAAACTTTCGAAGTTTTAGAGAGGGAACGACTCTCTATGAAACGCTGAAGCCATTTTTAGAGAGCATGGGATTTACCCTCCATCTCGTTTGGGGAAGCGCAACATGGCAAGGCACGGGTCTGTTTGTAAAAACAGAGTTACTGAACAGCTTGATCGAGTAAAACTTTTCGGGCTGCCCATTTCCTTTTCCTATTAAGAGAAAATGGACAATATCCCAGCCAATCTCTCACTTGACGACGCACGAGCTTATACCTTTTCTAATTGATCAACGTCTAAGTAGCAGATTAAGGAAAGATGGCGGTTGATTTTCTCAATATCCCAATTCCACCAAGATATACGAAGGAGGCGCTCAATGGTTTTGTCATCAAATCTCATTTTAACCACCTTCGCTGGATTGCCCGCGACTATGGCATAAGGGGGGACGTCTTTCACGACGACGGCTCTTGTAGCAATAATGGCGCCATCCCCAATTTTCACACCCCCCTTTATAAGAGAGTCATATCCAAACCAAACATCATTGCCAACGATAATATCCCCCTTTGCAGGAAGATCCAGGAGGTCGAAAGCGGTTTCCCATCCTTGCTGAAAAATAGGAAAAGGATACGTGCTAATAGCATCGAGCTTATGATCACCTGTCATCACAAACTTCGTTTCTGCGGCAATCGCACAGAATTTCCCAATGATGAGTTTGACTTTGGTGAACTCATAATTATACAAAACGTTGTATTCTTCGCGTTTCTCAGGGCCATTGCGACGATCATCAAAATAGGTGTAATCTCCGATGGTAATATTACCAGCCTTTACGAAATTTTTGAGAAAAATAAGGCTTTTATGGTCTTTCAAGGGATAAATAGATTCTGGGTCTGGACCGATGTTCATCATTCTCTCTTAACGTTAAAGTTTTCTGGCTACCCATTTCTCGTTATTTCCTACAGAAAAATGGACAATATCACAATTGCCTATTGCCCATTTATGGTTTTTTATGCCTAGAAGAGCGCAAAGAACCCAATGAACACCTCCATGAGCCACGACAAGTAAAGGGCCTGGCAAAGAAAGGGCCCGATTGATCCCCTCCTGGACTCGTTCCAAGAAAAGGCGAGCAGGACCTTCTAAAGGAAAGGAAGCATACATACCCGCTTTACTCATCTCTTTCCATACGAGAGAAGAACACTCGCCCAAGTGTTCCACTTCATAATGGGTGGCTTGGAGCTTGGCCGTAATGATCTCTTTTGTCTCTTGGGCTCGTCTCATCGGACTTGAACAAACAGTTCGAATCGGCAAAGAAGCAATCGTAGGTTCAATATTTTTTGCCTGGTTTTTTCCTGTTTCATTCAAGGCGATATCTGCCGCGTGATCTCCTTTTAAATTCCCTTCGGAAATATTGTGGTCAGTCTGTCCATGCCGAACGAAGTAAAATTCCTGTTTAACTGTCATTTAGACCCACCCTGCTTCAGAGTAAAACTCTCCTCGCGCAACCGCATGGATGACAGAGGTAATGTAAGGAATTGTATTGGGGGGCAATTTATCTATGGGAAAGAATGCCAGTTCCTCACATTTATGAGGCTCCCTATTTTCGAGCTTGCCTCCCCAAGAACGGCAGGCAAAAAAAACGTCCATCCACTGCGTATTTTCTTCGGTTTTTCTATGCATAATATGGGCAACAGATAACTCCGAAGAGGTGAGAATAAGCCCCCCTTCCTCATAGGCTTCTCGAATAATACCGGCCGTAGCCGATTCCCCCTCTTCTACACCACCCGAAATCAATCCATATGATCCGTCCATATATCCTGTATTTTGGCGCAAAAGAAGGCAGATTTTATTTTCCTGACGAAACAGAAGATAGGCGCTGATAATAGTAGTTCCCTTCCTTTTAACAAAAACGGGAGGGAGGTTTTGCGGTCTTAATTCAGGTTTTTGACTCATTTAATACGCTCATTCTTGAATTGCAAAATGTATAAACATTGTAAAAGAGAAATGACATTTCAAACCAGAATTAAAATTTAACCAATAAATTTTTGAATTACCAGCTGTATAAAAAGGCAAAAGAGCGGCTCAGCCAAGCAAGAAACGGCTTGATATTTAGAGAATTCAACCGTAGGCTGATAGATCACCAAACCGGAAATTTGTGTACCTTCGCTCCTGGGTAGCCTCTATTTCTCTTTTAACTTTTCTAACGGTGGCCGTTTATCTAACGGTTCTGCGCTCTCGCCCTGAGGACCCTTTTAATCTAGCCCAACTGGTCGCTGAAAGCACCGATTTGCGCACAAAGCATGCTCTCGAGCGCAAACCGGCGATTCAACACCGGATCGGCGTGCAAAAGGATCTCTATAGCATCGGGTCGACAGGGCGGATCCATACATGTGTGACATGTCAAGATTCAGAGTTGACCCTGTATCAAAATAAAGGGAACTTTTCTGCAGAAGAGGCGCTCCATTCCCTCGCCTGCGTTATGGAGGGGGAAGACTTTTCTTGCACATTGACCTCGGATGAGGGGCGATATAATGGGCAAAACATCTCCTTTATCGGGGCTTTCCATCTGCATCATCCAATGGGGGAGATTTTTGCCGAAAAAGCCTCGCTTGAAGGGCTTAAAATGAAAAACAACCTCTCCCATCTCTATTTAGAGGGAAAGGTCCGGATCGAATTGCCGCAAAGCGAAGGGGTGAAAGAGGCGATGAGCATCCGGTCGGAAAAAGCCTTTTGTACACTCATCCCCCAATCCCCTTTTTCTCTAGAGCAGTTTCAAACAATTACCTTCCAAGAAAAGGTCTCCATTCAAACCGAAGAAGGGATCGCGGCGACCGGAGAAGAGGCTGTCTATGAAAAGGGGAAAATTACCCTCTTTTCTACAGATCCCTCCCATCCTAGCGCTCTAAGCTCAGAGCGCTATCAATTACATGCGGGCGCGATAGAGCTCGTGCTCAATGATGAAAAAACTCAGCCCATCGACATTCGCACAATCGGGCCCAGCGAGATGGAGGTCGGCGATTCGGGTCATTTAAGCTGCCCGGGTCCGATTATTCACAATCCTGTAGCGAACACCTTTCGCGCAAAGCCTCAACATCCTTTGCATTTTTATAATGAAACGTTAGATCTTGAGACCGATAGCGCGTATGTCGACGCAGAAAAAGGGCAGTTAATTGTCGAAGGAAACGTGCGCCTCATCTCCTCCAATTTTCAAGGGAAAGAGACCTATGCCATCGCAGAAAAAGCCTACTACAGCCTTACAGATCGACAGCTCCTGCTCACTGGCTCTTCCCACAGAAATGTGCTCTTTTGGCAAGATGGGTTCTGTCTCACCGCGCCTGAAGTGCATATTGAGCGCGACCTAGAAAAGGTCCAGGGGATTGGCGATGTCCATTTCACCTTTGACCTAGAAGAGCAAAACTATTTTGAACAAATTTTTTCGGTGTATTTATGAAAACATTTCTTTTGTTGGTAGCGTGCGCATCTCTGTTTGGAAAAATCGTCGAAGCGCCCCATTTTAGCGATCTCGTCTCCCACGTGGACTGCGATACTTTAGTTCTTCTCGATATCGACGATACTCTGCTCATCCCCGAACAGACATTGGGCTCCGATGCTTGGTTTTTATACCAACTGCAGAAAAACCGCTCAGCACCCGATCCCCTCGATAAAACGTTAGCCCAATGGGAAGCGATCCGCCATCTCTCGAATATGAAAATTGTGGAAGAAGGATCGGAAAAAATTGTCAGAGATCTACAAACTCGGAANNAATGGGACTCACCACACAAGGGCTCGCGTTGGCAACCCGCACCGTCAAACAGCTCGCAGCCAATAGCATTGATCTTTCAAAAACGGCCCCCTCTACAGAAGACCACTATTTTATGAATGGCCACGGCGTTTTGTTTAGAAATGGGATCTTATTTACAGGTGGATCGCCCAAAGGCCCCGCTGTGGCCACTTTACTACAACTCCTCAAGTTGCGGCCGAAAAAAATCGTCTTTATCAATGATAAAAAAACCCACCTGGAAGATGTGGCCGGCACGATAGAAAAGCTCCAGATCCCCTTTGTGGGTCTTCGCTATAGTTTTAGCGACAAGCGGGTCGCCTCTTTCAACCCCGATTTGGCGGAAATCCAGTTCCACCACTCCCCCGTTTCTCGGCTCCTGTCCGATGCAGAGGCTGAGCTCTTACTTAAAGGAACTCCATGAGCCTTCTCGAACTGAAAAACCTCGTCAAAAGTTATGGCGGTAAAGCGGTCGTTAATGGGCTGAGCTTGCATGTTGAGCCGGGAGAGGTGGTCGGTCTTATCGGCCCCAATGGCGCCGGGAAAACATCGGCCTTTTACATGGCTATCGGCCTTATTCAACCTGACGAAGGGGAGGTGTTTTTTCAGGGGCAAAACGTAACGCGCATTCCCATCCACAAAAGGGCTCTGATGGGGTTGGGCTACCTCGCCCAAGAGCCCTCGATTTTTCGCTCCTTAACCGTCGAAGAAAATATCCTCTGCATTTTGCAAACGAGAGGATTTACCCTCGCGGAGCAAACAAAGCGGCTCGAATCTCTTTTACAAGAACTCCATCTCGAGCCTTTGCGAAAAAAAAGNNGGAGGAGAGCGGCGCCGCTTAGAGATTACCCGCGCGCTCGTCACCGAACCGACGCTGCTTCTTCTCGACGAGCCTTTTGCGAATATTGACCCTTTAGCCGTTCAAGATGTCAAACACCTGATCCGGCTCCTCAAGGAAAAAAAAATTAGCGTCTTAATCACAGATCACAACGCCCGAGAGATATTCTCCATTGTGGACCGGAGCTATCTCGTCAAAGAGGGAAAGGTTCTCCTCTCGGGAACCGTCGACGAGCTCGTCAACAACCCAGAAGCGCGCCGCACCTACTTTGGCGAAGATTTCCGGTTATAAAAACATTGGCTAAGATTATGTACGCCGCTCACCACACTCAAGGTTAGCTCCCAAATGGATCAAACAAGGTTGCGTAAGATATCTTTGAGCCGCGGCTAAAACTGCAGAAACGCTTAAAGTGGCTAAGCAATCGCTTCGCTTACTTCCGCCGCAACCATCTTGGTAGCAGGGGCGGCAACTCATCGATTGGGTCACAATCTGTGCTTGAGGATTGCGCCAAGGACCCCAGGTGATTTCAGAGGTGGGTCCAAAAATTCCTATACAGGGAGCTTTGAGGGCGCTCGCTATATGCAGCGGCACCGAGTCGACGCCAATGAGTAGTTTTCCCTTTTCGATGAGAGCGGCAAGCTCCTTAAGATGGATCTGCCCCGCTAGGTTAATGACGGGCAAACCTTCTACAATCTGCTGCACCATCTCCACTTCAATCGGATCGGGCCCAGAAGTAAAGACCAACCTCTCCCCTCTTTCAATGAGGATTTGCGCTAAACTTCTCATTTTTTCTACAGGCCAACATTTAAAGCGCCAACGAGAGGTGGGATGGATGACAATATAAGGTTCTGTTCCTACACGCTCTTGCATAGAGCGAATGGTAGAATCGGGAATGTGGATAAAAAGATCCCGTTCGTCAGGTTCAGGGAAAATACCGATTCGCCGCACGGCATCGAGATTTCTTTCTACTGTATGTCGGAGGCTAGGACAGTTTTTAACGATGTGGGTATACAGTCCCTTTTTCCCTTTTAACCCCTTCCCTTTAGGATCGGATCCCACCCGGATCTTAGCGCCCGAAATGCGCGCGGCGATCGCTCCCCGATCCCCCTCTGTTAAATTGATCACCAGATCGTACTTTTCACGGCGGATCTTTCGCAAAAGTGAAAATTCTTTACATAGCCGCCGGATTAAACCCAGCTTTTTCCAGGAGCGATCGTAGCCCAAAATTTGCCTCACAGCCGGGTGCCCCTCTAACATAGGAGCCGACTCAGACCAGATNNTTGCAATGCCGTAAAAACGGGCCCCGTTAGGAGAACGTCCCCTAGGTGCCTTAATTTAACAACTAAAATTTTTTTTACCCCTTTTAGATCTGGATAACCGCCGTAGCTCATAGACTCACTTCCCTAAAAAATAAAAATAGTACCTTTTTTTCCCCCTTTTTCAACAGGTTCTTCGTGAGATTTATTTCCCTCTCGTTTACAATACCCTTAACATTTTACCATTCGGAGAACCTCATGGCCCAACAAACATCAACCCAAACGCTGGAACAAACTCTTTCAATCGTTAAGCCTGACGCTGTCGGACAAAATCAGATTGGAAATATCATTGAATATTTTGAGCGGGAAGGCCTTTCAGTCGTCGCGGCCAAAATGGTCCACCTCTCCAATCAACAAGCGCAAGACTTTTATGCCGTCCATAAAGAGCGCCCCTTTTACAAAGAGCTCGTTGAGTTCATGACATCGGGTCCTTGCCTAGTTATGGTTCTCGAAGGGGAA